>JBKJPI010000661.1:0-16651 GCA_046595235.1 Burkholderiales bacterium
CCGGGATGGCGGAATTGGTAGACGCACGGGACTCAAAATCCCGCGGTGGCAACACCATGGGGGTTCGATTCCCCCTCCCGGCACCACGAAGACCTTCTCCCTGCAACTCTCCATGACGCTCGACGATTTCGATTACGCGCTGCCGCACGAGCTTATTGCGCAGGTTCCTGCGCGAGAGCGAAGCGCAAGTCGGCTGCTGCACCTCGATGGCGTAGGTGGCGGGCTGCAGGATCTCGAATTCCCACAGATCGTCGACCATATCTCTCCTCGTGATGTGCTGGTGCTCAACGATACGAGGGTCATCAAGGCACGCCTCCTGGGTCGCAAGGCGAGCGGAGGGCGCATTGAAGTATTCGTCGAGCGCGTCCTCAGCTCGAACGAAGTGCTCGCGCAGATGCGCGCGAGCCACATGCCCGGCGAAGGGAGCCGGGTCGCGCTGGCTGACGCTTTCGAAGCCACGGTGCTCGAGCGCCGCGGCGGCTTTGCAAGGCTTCGCTTCGAAAGCTGCGATGACGTATTTAAGATGCTCGAGCGGCATGGCGCTGTGCCGCTTCCGCCGTACATTGGGCATGCCCCCGATCCGCACGACGAGGAAAGATATCAGACAGTGTATGCCGCGATCCCCGGTGCTGTGGCAGCGCCCACTGCAGGGTTGCACTTCGACGACAAATTGCTCGATAACCTGCGCTCACGCGGCGTTGCGACGGCATTCGTAACCCTGCACGTCGGCGCCGGCACCTTTCAGCCAGTTCGCGCCGATGAGCTGCACGCGCATGAGATGCATAGTGAGTGGTACAGCGTTCCGGAGGAGACAGTGAATGCGATCTCGCACGCGCGCGAGCATGGCGGCCGCGTGGTGGCAGTCGGGACGACCACGCTGCGAGCGCTCGAGACCGCAGGGGCGACAGAGCTACGCCCAGGCAGCGCAGATACGAAGCTCTTTATCACGCCGGGCTACCGCTTCCGTGTGGTAGACCGCCTGATTACCAACTTCCATCTGCCCAAGTCCACGCTGCTCATGCTGGTAGCTGCGTTTGCAGGACTCGAGAATGTCCGGCGCGCCTACCAGCATGCAATTGCAGAGCGTTACCGTTTTTACAGTTATGGAGATGCGATGTTCATCGAAGGTGCAGGCCGGGAAGAAAAAGCGTGAGCGCTGAGCGCCGCCAGGCGGATGGCAGAGACCGCTACAGGCACTTTGTGCCCATCACTACGCGGTTGATGGACAACGATCTCTATAACCACCTCAACAACGCGACGTACTACTCGTTCATCGACACCGCCGTGACCTCGTACCTTACTCACGCTGTGAGCCGCGATCTGGCGCACGACCCTGTCGTTTACCTTGTGGTCGAGAACGGCTGCACCTATTTTCAGCCGATCGCTTTCCCCGATGCAGTGAGCTGCGGGGTGCGCGTCACCGCGATCGGCCGAAGCAGCATGCGCTTCGAAGTTGGCCTCTTTCGCAATGAAGAGCCGCTTGCGTCGGCGATCGGGTATCTGGTGCAGGTCTCGTGCGAGCGCTCCACCCAGCGTACGGTTGCCATGCCCCCCGCTGTTCGTGCAGCGCTGGAAGTGCTGGTCGTAGCGTCATAGCAATGCGTTTCGAGGTCTTCGGGGTCGACGGTGCTGCGCGCACGGGACGCCTCACCACTGCGCACGGCGAAATTCGCACGCCGGCTTTCATGCCGGTCGGCACCTACGGCACCGTCAAGGCGATGAGCCCAGCGGAACTGCGTGAGCTTGGCGCGGACGTGGTGCTCGGCAATACGTTTCATCTCTGGCTGCGTCCGGGGCTCGAAGTGATCGAGGCACACGGGGGTCTGCATCGATTCATGGGCTGGCACGGCCCGATACTTACCGATTCCGGCGGATTCCAGGTTTTCAGCCTCGGCGCGCTTCGCAAGATCACTGAGGAAGGCGTCAGGTTCCAGTCGCCGGTGAACGGCGACGCGTGTTTCCTCTCGCCGGAGGAATCGATGCGAATTCAGCGCGTGCTCGATTCCGACATCGTGATGGTATTCGACGAATGCACGCCATATCCGGCGACATACGAAGAGGCCAGCACATCGATGGCGCTCAGTCAGCGCTGGGCCGAGCGCTCGAAGCGCGCGCATAGCGGGAATCCGAACGCGCTCTTCGGGATCGTTCAGGGCGGAATGTACGAGGCGTTGCGCGACGAGTCGCTCGCGGCGCTCACGCGCATCGGCTTCGATGGCTACGCGATCGGTGGTCTTTCGGTCGGCGAAACAAAAGTTGAGATGCGGCGCATCCTGCAGCACACGGCGCCTAAGCTGCCCGCGGAGCAGCCGCGATATCTGATGGGTGTCGGCACGCCGCAGGACATCGTCGAAGCGGTTTCAGCGGGAATCGATATGTTCGATTGCGTGCTGCCGACCCGCAACGCACGCAACGGCTGGGTCTACACGAGCCAGGGTGTGGTGAAGCTTCGCAACAGCCGTTACCGCACCGACACCGGACCGCTCGACCCGGCGTGCGCGTGCTACACCTGTGCGAACTTCACGCGCGCGTACCTGCACCACCTGCAGCGCGTGAATGAAATCCTCGGTGCCCGGTTGAACACCCTCCACAACCTGTATTACTACCAGCAGCTCATGCGCGACTTGCGTGAAGCGATCGCCGGGGGGCGGCTCGCGTCGTTTGCCGCTCGGGTCGCTGAAGGTCCCGAGGGGCAATGATGCTAAAATCCCCGCCTTTCGCGGCAGAGAGGTTTTTATGAATGAAGCTTGGGCACAGGCTCCGGCAGCGGCAACCGGAGGCGGGATGGAAAGCATTTTCCTGATCGTCGCCATGTTCGCGGTGTTGTACTTCCTGATGATAAGACCGCAGATGAAGCGGGCGAAAGAGCACAAGAATCTGATCGACGCGCTCCAGAAAGGTGACGAAGTCGTCACCGTAGGTGGTGTGCTCGGCCGCATCAGCAAGGTTGGCGATGCGCACCTGAGCGTCGAGATCGCGCCGAATGTCGAAGTACAGGTGCAGCGTGCGGCCGTTCAGACGGTGCTTCCAAAAGGCACAATCAAGACTTAATGAATCGCTACCCCGTCTGGAAATACATCCTCATCGCCTTCACTCTGGCGGTGGGGTTTGTTTACACGATTCCCAATTTTTTCGGCGAAGTGCCCGCGGTGCAGGTTTCGCCGGTACGTGCGACGCTGAAAGTCGACGACGCACTGCACTCGCGCGTCGAGGATTTGCTGCGCAAGAACAACATCGAAGCCCAGGGCATCTTCTACGACCAGACGGGCGTGAAAGCGCGCCTTACCGATACCGAGACGCAGATTCGCGCCAAGGACGTGCTCCAGGCTGCACTGGGTGACGATTACGTCGTAGCGCTCAATCTGCTCTCGAACAACCCGCAATGGCTCGCGGCGATCGGTGCGCGGCCGATGTATCTCGGTCTCGATCTTCGCGGCGGTGTGCATTTTCTGCTGCAGGTCGACATGCGTGCGGCGCTTACCAAGAAGATGGAAGCGCATACGAACGACGTCCGCGGCGCGCTTCGCGACAAGCGCATCCAGTACAGTGGCGTCTCGCGCGACAATCAGTCGCTCACGGTGCGTTTTCGCGATCGCGCGATGCGGGACAAGGCGCTGCCCGAACTCGACAAATTGCTTCCGGACATCGAGCTCCGGACGCAGGACGACAGCGCTGAATTCCGCATAACGGGTGCTCTGAAAGTCGAAGCGACGCGACGCACCCAGGACTTCGCCCTCCAGCAAAACATAACCACGCTCAGAAATCGCGTGAACGAGCTCGGTGTCGCCGAGCCGATCATCCAGCAGCAGGGCGCAGATCGTGTGGTCGTCCAGCTTCCCGGCGTGCAGGACACCGCGAAAGCGAAAGACATTCTCGGCAGAACGGCGACGCTAGAAGTTCGCCTGCTCGACGAGGAGAAAATGGATCCTGGATCGCTGCAGGCCGCGATGACGGGGCAAGCGCCTTTCGGAACCGAGCTCTTTTACGAACGCAACGGCTCGCCGGTGCTGGTCAAGCGTCAGACGGTATTGACGGGCGAGCGCATCAACGATGCCCAACCGGGCTTCGATGGCACGACGGGAGAACCGGCCGTGCACATCAGCCTCGACGGCACCGGCGCACGGATCTTTCAGCAGGTGACCCGCGAGAACGTCGGCAAGCGCATGGCGATCCTCCTCTTCGAGAAGGGCAAGGGCGAGGTCGTGACTGCGCCGGTCATCAGGCAGGAGATCGGCGGCGGGCGCGTGCAGATCAGTGGCCGCATGACGACGCGCGAAGCCAGTGACGTGTCGCTCCTGTTACGCGCCGGTGCGCTTGCGGCGCCGATGGAAATTATCGAAGAGCGCACGGTGGGCCCGTCGCTCGGTGCGGAGAACATCACCCGCGGCTTCCACTCGATGTGGATCGGGTTCGGGGCCATCGCATTCTTCATGATCGTCTACTACCGCATATTCGGCATCATCTCGGTCGCAGCCCTCGGCACCAATCTTTTGCTGCTGATTGCACTGCTGTCGATGCTTCAGGCAACCCTTACGCTGCCTGGAATCGCGGCGATCGCCCTGACGCTTGGCATGGCCATCGATGCGAACGTGCTCATCAACGAGCGCGTGCGTGAAGAGCTTCGAAACGGCAACTCGCCGCAGGCCGCCATTGCAGCCGGATACGACAGGGCGTGGAACACGATTCTGGATTCGAACGTCACCACCCTCATCGCAGGCGTCGCCCTCTTTGCGTTCGGCTCGGGCCCGATCAGAGGCTTTGCAGTGGTGCACTGCCTCGGCATTCTCACGTCGATGTTCAGCGCGGTGATGGTCTCGCGCGCCATGGTGAACCTTCTGTATGGCAGTCGCAGGCGCCTGGCGAACGTTTCGATCGGGCAGGTGTGGAAGCCCGCGGTGCAGACGAAGTGAACAAAGACCTCACAGGGTCAGGAGCATAGATGGAGTTTTTCAGGATCAGGCGCGATATCCCGTTCATGCGCCACGCCGTCATCTTCAACGTGATCTCACTGCTCACGTTCGTGATCGCGGTCGGCGGGCTTGCTGTCCGCGGTCTCCATCTCGGCGTCGACTTTACCGGCGGCACCGTGATGGAGCTCAAGTATCCACAGGCGCCGAATCTCGGCCAGATCCGCGACGCAGTGGGGAAGCTCGGCTTCACTGACGCGGCTGTTCAGAACTTCGGCACCTCCACGGATGTCCTCATCCGGCTTCCGGTGAAGCAGGGGCTCACGAGCGCGCAGCTCTCCGAAACGGTAATGGTGGAGCTGAAAAAGCTCGATCAGGCCGTCAAGCTGCAGCGCGTGGAATTCGTCGGGCCGCAGGTCGGTCGCGAGCTCCTCGAAAACGGCGCCCTGGCACTTCTTTTCGTTTCACTCGGCATCGTCCTTTATCTTTGGCTGCGATTCGAATGGAAGTTCGGCGTCGCGGCGATCATCGCGAATCTCCACGACGTGATCATCATCCTGGGGTTTTTTGCGCTGTTTCAGTGGGAGTTTTCACTGCCGGTGCTTGCTGCAGTTCTCGCCGTGCTCGGTTACTCCGTGAACGAGTCCGTTGTGGTTTTTGATCGCGTTCGCGAAGTCTTTCGTAACCGGCGCTTTCGCAGCCTCTCGGTGCCCCAGGTGCTCGACCATGCGATTACGGCTACGCTCTCGCGCACGATCATTACCCACGGCTGCACGCAGCTGATGGTGCTCTCGATGATGATCTTCGGCGGCGAGACGCTGTTCTACTTTTCGCTCGCGCTGACGATCGGCATCTGCTTCGGCATCTATTCATCGGTGCTCGTCGCGTGCCCCATCGTGATGTGGCTCGGCGTCTCGCCGAAAGACCTGGAGCAGCCCGAAAAGAAAGTGCGGCCCGAAGCCGTCGTTTAACAAGCCATGGAGTTCGTCAGCTGGTTTGTAGACGTCGTGCTGCACCTCGACCGGCACCTTCAGTTGCTGGTGGTGAACTACGGCGTGTGGATTTATGCGATCCTCTTTCTCATCATCTTCTGTGAGACCGGGCTCGTAGTAACGCCGTTTCTGCCCGGCGACTCGCTCCTCTTCGTCGCAGGAACCGTTGCGGCAGGCGGCGGCATGGACATACACACGCTGTTCGCCGTGCTCGTCGTCGCATCCTTTATGGGCGACAACACCAACTACTGGATAGGCCGTTACGCGGGCCCGCGGATCTTCCGTCGCAAAGGCTCGTTCCTCTTCAATCCCGCGCACCTCGAACGCACCAACCAGTTTTATGAAAAGCACGGCGGCAAGACCGTCCTGATCGCGCGCTTCGTTCCGATCGTGCGCACCTTCGCGCCATTCGTCGCGGGCATGGGGCAGATGATCTACAGTCGTTTCCTGGGCTACAGCTTCGCGGGCGCGATCCTGTGGATCGGATCGCTCACCTACGCCGGCTATTTCTTCGGCAACCTTCCGATCGTGCGTGAGAACCTTTCGGTTGTTATCATCGGAATCGTCATCCTTTCGATCATGCCGGGTGTGATCGAGTTCGCACGCAGCCGCGCACGCAAAAGTCCATAACAGGCGCTAGCGGCGCGCACGGCACTGCCGAGGTAGATAGCGCTGGGCGATTTCGTCGCTCGTGCACGTCCAGACGATTTTCTCCTGCTTCTGCGTCGATGGCACGAAGGCAATTCGTTTTCCGTCGAGCTTGTCGATGGCAAGCGTGAGGACGACCGTGCCATTACGCGTGATCACCGCCTCGCGCACATGCGGTGAAGACACGGTTGCATGCGCTTGTTCGAGGGAGCGTGGCATTGCTTTCTGCTGCAGGATGTACGCTGTGACGTTGAAGGTTGCCGCACGTCCGACTTCGATCACGTCATTCAGCTTGGAGCGAATGAGGTAGTCCTGATAGAGGGGAACCGCGACGGCGCTCCCTGCAGCCCCCGCCGGAATGAGCACGGCCGCAAGCACGAGTGCCACCACGCGCCCCCCGCTCAGCGGCTGCCCAAAGCCGTGCTGCTGCAGATCGGCAGTGGTGGTTTCGCGCCGCACGACGAGGCAACCCGCTACGACGTCGTGCAGCGCCTGCTTCCGCCGGGTAAAGGGCACGGCGAAAAAGCCGAGGCCAAACGAGAGAATCGAGAAGGTCTTCGAGAAGAAGCGGGCAGAGGCGCGAAGGAAAGACACGGGCTCGCCCTCGAGATCGGCGACGCGGACGCCGAACAGGCGTTTTCCCACTGTCGCCTGCGCACGCGAGCTTTCCATGATCGCGAAGTAAAGCCACAGCACGACCGGCATGCTGAGGTCAGCGATGGCCGTGGCGCGGGATTTCGGTCCTGTGACGAGCGCTACAACGATACTCAAAACGGCCAGCGGCAGGATCAGGATCAGGAGATCCAGAATCGCCGCCGCGAAGCGCCTCCAGAACCCCGCGTACATCCGTCACCTCGCCGCTGCTGCCACGCTTATGAGGGTATCGTCGGCGCGGATGGATGACAACCGGCGCGTGGCGCAACCTTGCGACGCTTACCTTACGACGTGGGTGCTCCAGCCCGTTTCGCATTTTCAGGCTGCAGCGCGCGTTGTACGCGGGGCGCAGCGTCTGCACGCGGCGGCGCGGCAACAGCGGCACTCGGTGCGGTTGCGGCTGGGCCCGCGGCTGCGATGGACTTTAGTTGCGCCGGCGCCTCGCGCGCGGGCTGAGGCGGTCTCGTCACTGGCGCGGCCGCGGGTGGTGCCGTGTCCGCGCGCGTCTGCAGTGGCCCCGCTGCCGCAGGCGCCACGGCCACTGAGGGTAGTGCCGCGGCTGCGGCCGTGGACGCAGCCGGTGCTGGCGCGGACGCAATAGGTACCGGCGCACTGCGAACTGTGGGCGCTGCGGGCGTGGAGGAGATCGCCTGCGCCGCCGCGGGACGGGCTGCTGCCGCTGCGGCGTCGCTCGTGCGTGGAGCCGGAGTAGCGGCCACCGTGCTCGCAGCAGGAGCTGCTGGCGCTGCGAGTGCGGCTGGCGGCACGGCTGCGGCCGGCGTAGATGCAGGCGCCACAGCGGGCGTTGCGGTGCTCCTTCGCTCCTGCATCGTATCAACATGCGCGCGGACTGCATCGCGCTCTCGCCCGAGCACCCGCACTCTGGGTGCGTCGGACAAGCGCGTGGCGGTGAGGCCGGGCTCGCGCTGCAGGTCGCGGCTGGTAACGGAAGGTTGCGACACCGCAACCACTTCGCGCGCAGCCGCCTGAGCCGGTGGCCGTTGCCCTGGACGCTCCGGTGCAACGCTCGCGCGAAGCGGAGCGGCGGGCGACCGGTCCTGTATCAGCTGCGCAGTCGCGAGATCCCCCTGAGCGACGCGTACCCGCGATGCGCCGATCGATCTCGCGGAGACGAAAGTTTCTTGCGGCACCACGGTCACCGCTTCGGCTACGTGACGATGTACATGCGTCACGTTCGTCGTGTTGTAGACGTTTGTCACCTGGGTGACGTTCACATTGCGTGTATGCGCGTGGCTTGCGCGATACCACGGCCTGTAAGGCTCGCGCCACCCGAGAGGGAACCAGCCCACGGCAGGGCCGCTACGAAAGGACACGCCCCAGCTCGAGCCGCCGACGAAGGCGACGAGGGCAGGCGCGTAAACCGGCCTCCTGACGATCGCACCCGGTGCCCAGGCCCAGTGGTCGTGCACCATGACCCATCGGCCATAGTGAAAGGGCGCGAAGCCCCACGGCGCATCGTCGACCCACGTCCATCCCCACGGTGCGATCCATGACCAGTGCCCGTGGCGATAGGGCGCCCACCCGCGCTCGACGCGTGCCGGCACCCACACGGCGCCATACTCAGGCACCGTGCGCCACGTGCCGTGCGCATCGAGATCTTCGTAGCCGGTCATATGCGGTGAAACGTAACGCGTCGATTCGATACGGTCTTCGCGCCGGTCGCGCTCTGCGCTCCAGCGATCGAAGTCATCGGATGACGAATGGGTGATTTCAAACAGCGGCTGACCAAAGGCATTGACGACTGCGGTCTGGCCGGTCGGAACCGCGAACGAGCGCCGCGGCGTGACGACCTCAGCCTGGCCGAAGTTCACCGCGACTCGTACCGTGTCGCTGTGTGGATCGACGCTGATGCGATAGCTGCCGGCCTGCCTTACGATCACCGCGCCTGCAGGTGTCGCAATCTCCACAAGATCGTCCGAGTCGAGATCACGCACGCGTATATTCGCGGTGCCCTGGGCGAGCCGCAGTTGCAGGCGGTCGTCGTCGAGGTAGAGAACGTCGAGGCTCGTAAGCGGTGCCAGGCGAACGGCGGTCGAGCCGACGTGAAATTCACCGCGCCCGTCGCGGTCGGCCCAAATGCGATCGCCACCGGTCAGCGGACGATTGATGACGGCCTGCGTCCACTGCCCGGGTGCCTCGGCAGGGGCGAAGGACACTGCGCCGAGGACGTGGTTGAGGCGGGCGACACGGCCCGGCGGATCAACCTGTGCGAACGCGGCTGAAGCCGTGAGTGCAAATACCAGGAGCGCTTTCAGGACCAATCTCATGACCGCCTCACTTTAGCCGCACCATCCAACCCGAGGCTTCAGTGTAAGACGCGAGATTCCCGCGACGCGCGGGGCATTACAAACTATTACAAATTCCTCAGCCCGGCTCAGATGCGCTTTGCGAGCGCCGCGGCCTTGCCGGTGTAGGTGGCGGGCGTCAGCGCCAGCAGGCGCTCGCGTTCGGCTTCGGGTATGCCTTTCAGGCTGCGGATGAACCCCTGGAGCGATTCGCGTGTCATGCCCGCATTCCCCCGGGTAAGTGCTTTCAGCTGCTCGTAAGCGCCGCCGACGCCGTGGCGCCGCATCACTGTCTGGATCGGCTCGGCAAGCACCGCCCAGTTGTCATCGAGGTCTGCGGCGAGTGCTTCGCGGTTGGCTTCGAGCTTCTCCATTCCGCGCCGGCACGAGTCGTACGCGAGCAGCGTGTGACCGAGCGCAACACCCATATTCCTGAGGACGGTCGAATCGGTCAGGTCACGCTGCCATCGCGACACGGGGAGCTTTTCGCTCATGTGCCGGAGCAACGCGTTTGCTATTCCTAAATTGCCTTCCGAATTCTCGAAGTCGATCGGGTTGACCTTGTGCGGCATCGTCGAAGAACCGACTTCTCCCGCTTTCAGCTTCTGGCGGAAATAGCCCAGCGAGATGTAACCCCAGACGTCCCGGTTGAAATCGATGAGGATCGTGTTAACACGCGCGAATGCATCGAAGAGCTCCGCCAATGCGTCGTGCGGCTCGATCTGTATCGTGTAAGCGTTGAATTCGAGACCCAAGCGCGTGACGAAGTCGCGCGCGAAGTTTTCCCAGTCGACGCCGGGGTATGCGGCAATGTGCGCATTGTAGTTTCCCACTGCGCCATTGGCCTTGCCGAGGAGTGTAACGGCGGCAAGCTTGTCGCGCGCGCGTTTGAGACGCGATGCAATATTCGCCAACTCCTTTCCGAGCGTCGTCGGCGACGCAGGCTGCCCGTGGGTGTGCGCGAGCATCGCCGCATCAGCATGCGCGTGCGCGTAGCCCGTAAGACCGGTGATGATGACCTCGAGTGCCGGCAGCAGAACCTCATCACGCGCGCGCTTGAGCATGAGGCTGTGGCAGAGGTTGTTGATGTCTTCCGACGTGCACGCGAAGTGTATGAACTCGGCAACCTTCGATACTTCCTCATTCTTCGCGAGGCGCTCCTTGAGGAAATACTCGATCGCTTTCACATCATGATTGGTGCGCGCCTCGATCGCCTTGACCGCTTCTCCATCGGCTTCTGAAAAATCGCGCACGAGTGCATCGAGTGTATTCGTCGTCGAGTCCGAGAACGGTTTGACTTCACCGATCGTCGGTTCCGATGCGAGCGCCTTCAGCCACTCCACTTCCACCAGAACCCGAAAACGGATGAGCGCGAATTCGCTGAAGAGCGCGCGAAGCGGCGCGACTTTCGCGGCGTAACGTCCGTCGAGCGGCGAGAGCGCTGTGAGCGAAGATGAGGCCATGAATGATGCAGCTATACTAGAGAGCCGATTTTATCATGCGTATCCAGAACGCCCTATGACATCAGCGAGCATGACGCCACCCGCCGCCCGAACGCTGGCCGAATTCGCACTCGACCTGCGATACGAAGCGATACCCGAGGCCGTGATCGATCGCGCAAAGGCCTGCATCATCGACACGATCGGTGCCATGACCTTCGGCGCCGGGCTCCCGTGGAGCCGCATCATGGTCGACTATGTTTTGCGCACCAGTCTTCCGGGCAAAGGCTCGATCGTCGGGACGCCGCACAAGGTTCGCGGCCAGATGGCGGCGCTTGCAAATGGCGTTCTCGCGCACTCGTTCGAACTCGACAGCCTCTGCCATCCCAGCGTCGGTGTGCATCCCGGCGCCTCGCTGACTTCACCCGGGATCCCGGTTGCGCAGGCGCAAGGCCGCAGCGGCAGGGAGCTCCTGACAGCGTTCGTTGCAGGCTTCGAAGTGATGTACCGGGTCGGTGATGCGGCGCGCCACTCGAGCGAGAAGATCGGCTTTCACGCGCCCGGCCTTACCGGCGTGTTCGGCGGTGCGATCATAACGGGGCTCCTCATGAAGCTCGATGCCGACCGGATGACACAGGCGCTCGGGATCGCAGGATCGCTCTGCTCGGGGCTGCTCGAATTTTCGCAGTCCGGCGGCGGAATGGTGAAGCGGATGCACCTCGGTCGGGCCGCCGAGGGCGGCGCGCTTGCAGCGACGCTTGCCCGTGAAGGGTTCACCGGGCCGTCGACGGTGCTCGAAGGAAAATACGGGTTCCTCGCAGCGTTCGCGAAAGAGAAGGATCCGGCGCGACTCACGCGCGGCCTTGGTGAGGAGTGGTACACGCTCACTACGATGCTCAAGCGTTACGCCTGTCACATCAATGCGCATGTTCCGGTGACTGCGGCTCTCGAGCTCACAGCCAGGCACGGGGTTCGCGGCTCGGACGTGGCTTCGGTGTCAATCGCGACGAACGAGAAAGTCCTCAGCCACCACAACATCCTCGAGCCCCAGGACGCGATGATGTGCCAGTACAGTGTTCCGTTCTGCGTTGCCCTTGCCTTGCATCGGGACCCAATCGATCCTCGAGTGTTTGATGACGACAGTCTGAATGACGTATCCATACGCGAAGTCTGCCGCAACACCACCGTGACCCTCATCCCTCAGGCGAAAGCGCGCAACCGGTTTTCGACGATCGTCGCGGTGCGCATGAAAGATGGCCGCGAGCTCGCCGTCGAAGCGCACGATTACGAGGGTATGCCGTCGCGTCCGCTCAGCGCAGCGCAGTTGCGGGAGAAATTCATGAAGCTCACGGCAGGCACCAATGCGATGAACCCGGAGAAGGTCCTCGCGCGACTCGAGACGCTGGAGTTGCAGGAGAGCGTAACCGGAATATTCGATTGAGAGGCCAGGCTCTGGCCTGATCCCGCACCACCCCCCGGACCGCTGCCTCCGCTTCCCCTCGCGCGAAGGCGACGCATCTGTCGCCCGCCACGGTCGGGTGGGGCGTGACACATCGATATGCAACAGCATCGCAGCATGATGGATTGGACGCTCCTCCTTGCGCTCGTCGCGATGTGGGGCTCGTCCTTCATGTTCAACAAGCTCGGCGTCGCGACCGTTCCGCCGCTCACCCTCGTTGCAGGACGCATCGCCATCGGTGCGCTCATCCTCCTCGTGCTCCTTTATTCGAAAGGTTTGCGACTGCCGCCGCCGGGTTCGGTGTGGGCCGCTTATGCGCTACTCGGCGTGGTCGGAAACGTGATGCCTTTTTTTCTGATCACGTGGGGACAGCAATCGATCGACAGCGCACTCGCGGGCATCCTGATGGCGGCCATGCCGCTTGCGACACTCGTGCTCGCTCATTTCATCATACGGGGCGAGCGGATGACGCTGCCGCGCGTGGTCGGCTTCGTGCTGGGCTTTCTCGGTATCGTCTTTCTGTTCGAGCCTGCCGCGCTCGACGGCTTCGGCGGTTCCCGGCTTCAGGTGATCTCGCAGCTTTCGATACTGTGCGGCGCCTTGTGCTATTCAGCGAACAGCATCATCGCGCGCCTACTCGTCCGCAGCGATTTTCTGGTTGCAGCTGCGGGAACGATGGTCATGTCCACTGTTCTCGCCGTGCCGCTCGCGTTGTGGCTGAATGCGCCGTGGTCGCTCGACCCCAGCCCCTCTTCGGTCGCGGCGATCGTGTGGCTCGGCGTCGGACCGACTGCAATCGCGACGATCCTCTATTACCGGCTCATCAGCTCGGCGGGGCCGACGTTCATGTCGTTCGTGAATTATCTGAGTCCTGCGATCGCTGTATTTCTGGGCGTCGCGCTGCTCGGTGAAAAGCCGGGGGCGAATGCTTATGCGGGGCTCGCGCTGATTCTCACGGGCATCGCCGTCAGTCACTGGCGCAGGCGCTGACGCACCCAACCCCGTCGCTTGCGGGAGACAAACCCGCAATATTGGCCATCGGCGCCCGCAATTGATCGCTTTGCATTGAAAAATGTACTTAATGCCCAATATTTACCCAGGCATTGGTATTGCTATTCACAATGTGGCAGCACTAACAACGCATAAGCGTACAAAGGACGTGAGGGTGATGAACGTCATTTATAACAGCGAAAACTATTACGTCGTCGAGTACCCCGCTCAGCACGGATATGAGCTCGTCGACAAGCACGCAGCGCGTGGCACCTTTCTGCAGGGTGATACAGCGGACAAGTTTCTGACTTCGATGAAGATCGCGATCGCCGAGGATGCTTCATCCGAGCACGTCGATGATTTTCTCGATCAGTTCGACGTGATGTTCAATCTCCCCGTGCTGTTTCATTAACTCCTGAGTTGCTTCCTGTTATCTCCAGCCCGGCTCATCGCGATCCAGCATGCGCTTCATCGCGGCGAAGTGCAGCTCCGCCTGTTCTGATTCCTGCGTCATCTGCCTTGCGGTCGCGCCAGCGATGACATCATCGACGATGCGCAAAGGCTGGCCCGTGCTCATCGCCAGCACCTGCAGCATGCACGCTCTCTCCAGGTAGTAGAGATCGTCGAAGGCGGTAGCGATCGTCGGCCCCGTCACGATGATTCCGTGATTGGCCAGGAAGATTACGTCGAAGCTCCCGAGCTGCGCGCACATGCGGCTGCCTTCTGCGTCATCCAGAGCGAGCCCGTTGTAGTCGTCGTCATAAGCAATGCGGCCGTAGAACTTGAGCGCGTTCTGGCTCGCCCATTCAAGTCTTCCGCCATGGATGATCGTCAGCGCAGTTGCGTATGGCATGTGCGTATGAAGCACGCATCTCGCCGTCGGTTTACCCCGATGTATCGATCCGTGAATGAAAAAAGCCGTGGGCTCGACAGCATGCCGGCCTGAAACGTGTCGCCCATGCGTATCAACGACAACGAGGTCGTCCGAAGTCACTTCAGACCAGTGCAACCCCTGGGGGTTGATCAGGAAATGCCCTGGCTCATCCGGTATCTCCATGCTGAAGTGGTTGCAGACGCCTTCGCCGTAACCAAGTCTGGACGCCCAGCGCAGGGCAGCCGTGAGGTCATCGCGTGCGTGTTTGTGATTCCCTGCGTTCATTCCTCGGGTCGACTCAGTCGAGCTGTATCTTCGCGAACTTGGCGACTTTCGCCCATTTCGCGGCTTCGCTTTTGATGAACGCTGTGAACTCCGCGGGGCTTCCGCCGCCGGCGAGGGCGCCGTTCTTGAGCAGCTGCTCTCTGGCGTTTGCGGATCGAAGCTCTGCGACCATCGGTGCGTGAATGCGATTCACGATCTCGGGCGGCGTCCCGGCGGGCATCACAAGGCCGTTCCATGAGCCCGCATCAAAGCCTTTGATACCGCCTTCCTCCACGGTCTGCAGCTCCGGCATCGGCGGGAAGCGGTCTCGGGTCGAGATGGCAACGGCCTTGAGGCGGCCGTTCCTGACGTGAGGAATGACGCCGATGGCCGTGTTGAACGCGAGCTGCACCTGTCCGGACATCTGGTCGAGCACGGCCGGGGCCTGCCCCTTGTACGGAACGTGCAATACGTCCATCCCCGCCATCGCTTTCAGCATTTCCATGAGCATGTGCGGACTCGTGCCGTTTCCGGTCGAGGCGTACGACATCTGCCCGGGTCGCGATTTGGCGAGTGCCACCAGCTCCTTCACATTCCTGACCGGCAGCGACGGGTGAACCGTCAGCATGCTGGGGAGCTGCGCAGCAAGCGTCACGTGTGCGAAATCCTTCACGGGGTCGAAAGGCAATTTGCGATAGATTGCAGGGGCTATGCTTTGTGCGACGGTCATGATGCAAACGGTGTAGCCGTCCGGGGGCGACTTCGCACACACTTCCATTCCGATATTGCCCCCCGCACCGGCGCGATTGTCGGGGATGAACTGAACCCCGTACGCTTTTGTAAGGACCTCTGCAGCCATTCGTCCGATGATGTCGGTGGGGCCGCCCGGGGGAAAAGGGATGATGACGCGGACCGGCTTCACCGGGTACTGTTGCGCGTGCGCACTCGCGGTGGGCAGAACGGCCAGCAAGGCGACGGTTATCAGACGCAACTCGATTTTCATGACGAATCGGCTCCTCGAACGTACGATTGCCAGGGCATCGGACCATTATGCCCGACGTTTCAGTGACAGGCGCCATGACCGCTGTGAATGATGGCGTCAGCGGCGTTTCGCTGAGGGAAGTTGCCGCCGCGCACGCCGCCGGGAGGTTGAGGGATGCGCGGGTTATCTGCGAGAGTTTGCTCGCTTCCAATCCGCTCGATGGCGACACGCAGATGTGGTCGGGCCTCATCGCAATGTCGGAGCTTCGCTGGCTTGCGGCTGCCGAATCGTTCGAGGCTGCGCTGGCATGTCGCGTCGAACCGTGGTCGCTGGGCAACCTTGGCGCGTGTTACCTGAAGCTTGGGCGACTCGAACACGCCGAAGAGCGCTTGCGCCGCGCGCTGAAATTGAAGCCGGACCTGATGGGCGCCCACACCACGCTCGCAACAGTGTTGCACGGGCTGCGCCGGTTCGACGCTTCGCTTCAGCAGCTCGACGACGCTGCACGCATCAATGCCCGTGATTCCGAGGTCGAGTCGCGCCGTGGCTGCACGCTCGTCGAGCTTGGCCGATACGAAGACGGGCAGCAGGCGTTCGAGCGTGCGGTCGCGCATGCATCTGATTTCATCTACGCGCGCCTCACCGGATTCGACCGCTCGACCTATGAATCGATAATCGGCGCGATGCCCACGGCCGCAGCGCCTCAGATGCCGGTTCCTGTCCGCGGTGCTGCGACGCGCGGTGTGGTGCTCGTTTCGTGCAACCCCGATTACGCCCGCAAGTACGGCATGCCGTTTCTGCGCTCGTACGTCCAGCACGCACACCCCGGGGATTTACTGCACTTTCATATCGTCGATCCGGACCCGCGAATCCTTGACGAGCTGCTCGACGTGGCCTCCGAGGGGGAGCTCCAGAATTTTGCGCTGAGTGTGGAGGTCAGCCCTTTTGCGGTCGACGAAGTGCAGCGCCGCAAAGCTTACTATGCATGCGCGCGCCTTCTGCATCTTCCGCTCTGGCTGGAAACCTATCGGCTCCCGATTGTCGTGCTCGACGTGGACTTCATTGTGGAAAGTCCGCTCGATGTACTTTTCAAGGCGGTAGAAAGCCACGACGTGTGCCTCAATGCGCGGCAGCCC
>JBKJPI010000107.1:0-6154 GCA_046595235.1 Burkholderiales bacterium
CGACATCAGCTTTGCGAGGGTGTGTCGACGCTTCCGCTCCTCCGAAATTTCGTGCCGGATTCGGTGTTCGCCTATCACGGCGGCGCGCCAATTCGGACCGGTGACTTCCTGCGCGACGCGCGTGAACTTGCGCGGCAACTCCCCGAAGGCGCGTACGTGCTCAACGTCTGCACCGATCGTTACAGATTCTGCGTCGGCTTCGCGGCGGCACTCGTGCGCGGGCAGGTCTCCTTATTGCCGCCCAACCAGACGAGCGACATGCTCGAGCGGCTGAAGTGCGCATACCCCGGCTTATATCGCCTCACCGACGCCGACGACACGGCGCGCGTGATTCCGACGACGCGGTTTCCGGATCTTGAAAACCGCGCGCCCACTGCTGCGCCGATTCCGCAGATCCCTGCGTCCCAGACAGCCACGGTAATGTTTACCTCCGGTTCGACCGGCGAGCCTTTACCGCATGCGAAAACCTGGGGCGCTCTCGTCGCAAGCGGAGCCGCCGAAGGCGCTCGCCTCGGGCTGACCGGTTCCGGCGCTGCGGTGCTGGGCACCGTCCCTACGCAGCATATGTACGGATTGGAGTCGACGATTCTGATGCTGCTCCAGGGCGGGCTCGCAATGCACGGCGGACGGCCCTTCTACCCGGCGGACGTGTGCGACGCGATCGCAACCCTGCCTCGCCCGCGGGCGCTCGTGACGACGCCAGTCCATTTGCGGACACTGCTCGCCGAAACGACCACTTTTCCCGCGCTCGACTTGATCATCTGCGCCACGGCGCCGCTGACCCCTCAACTGGCGGCCCAGGCGGAGTCTCACTTCGGCTGCGCGCTTCACGAGATCTACGGCTGCACCGAAGCGGGTCAGGTCGCGACACGCCGCACCGTCGAGACTGCTGAATGGCAGGCGCTGCCTGAGATCAGAATCCGGCAGGATGAAAAAGGCGCGTGGGTGAGCGGCGGACACGTGCATGACGAAATTTTGCTCAACGACATGATCGAACTGAAGGACCACGACCGGTTCGTGCTTCACGGCCGAAAGGCGGATCTCGTCAATATCGCAGGCAAACGCACGTCACTCGCGCACCTTAACTACCACCTGAACTCCATAGAAGGTGTCCGGGACGGCGTTTTCATCGTTCCCGAAGAACGCGGCGAGTCGGTTGCGCGGCTCGTGGCCTTCGTCGTCGCACCCGGTGTGTCGCGCAACGCAATGCTCGAGGGGCTGCGCGCGCGGATCGACCCTGCGTTCATGCCGCGACCCTTGAGCTTCGTACCCGCACTCCCGCGGAATGCGACCGGGAAGCTGCCGCACGCGGCCCTTCAGGCGCTCGCCAGCGAAGCAGCGGCGGGTGATCGATCATCGTGAGCGACATCGTAATCAGCTTCGCAGCTGACCATCCTGCGGCGCGGGGGCACTTCCCCGAAAATCCGATCATTCCGGGCGCGGTGCTGCTCAGCGAAGCGGTCCGTGCTGTCGGTAACGCAACGCACGTCGATCTCTCGCGCTGCAGTATCAGCGCAGCCAAGTTTCCATCGCCTTCGCGTCCCGGCGATCGCGTGGACATCGCCTACGTCGTTAAAGGCGATTCGATCTCGCTTACGGGTTCGGTCGCGGGACGCTCGGTGCTCAAGGCGGAGGTCGCTTGCGCGGCGAAACCGACCCGGAGCTGACGCAGGACGGGCTTGCGCCGGCCTGGCTTGCGCAGTCCGAGCGCAGCCACACAGGCATCATCCGCCTCTATGCCTGGGTCGCAATGAAGCTCGGGCGCCCCGTGGCCCGGCTTTTTCTACATCCGATTTCGATTTATTTCATGTTGTTTTCAGTCGAAGCAAGCGCGGCTTCGCGGAAGTATCTCTCCAGGGTGCTGCGGCGAACGCCGCGCTTTTCCGAGGTTTACTGGCATTACTTCACTTTTGCCGCGAGCGTCCTCGACCGCGTTTTTCTGCTGAAAGGGGACTACGACGCATTCGACGTCCGCACTTACGACGAAGACATGGTTCAGAACATGATTGCGCGCGGCGAAGGCGGTTTCCTGGTGGGTGCGCACGTCGGGAGCTTCGAAGTCATTCGCTCGCTCGGCCGCGAGGCCCGCGGTCTCAAGGTTCGGATGGTCATGTACGAAGAGAATGCGAAAAAGGTGAACAGCGTCCTGCAGGCGATCAATCCATCGCTTTCGCAGGACATCATCGGCCTCGGCAAGATCGATTCGATGCTGAAAGTCGAGCAGGCGCTCGCAAAAGGCGAATTCGTCGGAATGCTGACCGACCGCACGATCAAGGGGGAAGGCACGCTGCCCGTCACCTTTCTCGGTTTACCGGCGCAGATTCCGATCGGGCCTTTTCGCATTGCCGCCATCATGAAGCGGCCCGTCATTCTGATGTTCGGCCTGTATCGCGGCGGCAACCGCTACGACATTTATTTCGAGCGACTGGTCGACATGTCCAATGTCGGGCGCGCAGAGCGTGACATCGTGATCGCGCAGGCAGTCCAGAAATACGTCGAGCGCCTCGAGCACTACTGCAGACTTGCCCCTTACAACTGGTTCAATTTCTATGACTACTGGAATTAGGGGCGGCGCTCGCCTTCGCGCGGGCCTCGCCGTGTTTCGGATCGCGATCGCCGCCCTCTTTTTCTTCGGCTTTACCGCCGGGCCGACCGCTGCGGCGGACAAGACACCTGACACGGCGTGGAGCGTCGAGCAGTTGATGCTGCGCTTTTCACAGGTGAAGAGCTCGAAGGCGACCTTCGTAGAGCGCAAGTACCTGCGCGTTCTCAACGCGCCGCTCGACTCGTCCGGAACCCTCGTCTACACGGCCCCTGGGTATCTCGAGAAGCACACACTCAAGCCGAAACCCGAAAGTCTGATCCTCGAGAAAGACACGCTCACCTTCGAAGACAAAGCCCGGAATCGTCGTCGCACCCTGAGACTTCAGGAATATCCCGTGGTCTGGGCGTTCGTCGAGAGCATTCGCGCCACACTCGCCGGAGACCTGAAGAGCCTCGGCCGCTTTTATCGGGTCAGCCTCGAAGGGAGCGAAGCCGACTGGCGGCTCATCCTCGATCCGCGCGAGCCCGGTATCGAGCGCATGGTAAGCGAGATACGCATCGCCGGCAGCGGCACATCGATCCGCTCGATGGAGATCACCGAAGCCGAAGGTGACCGGTCGGTGATGACGGTTACCGAGGTCAGGTAGTTGCGAGGAAACGCGTGACGTCGCGGTGGGCCGTGGGGCTTTGGCTCGCATGTGTCGCACTTTGCGCAGTCATCATTTCGCGCACCGAGTTCACCGCTGATCTCTCGGCCTTTCTGCCGCGTTCCCCGACCCCGGTGCAACAGGTCCTCGTCGACCAGCTGCGCGATGGTGTGGTTTCCAGGCTTGTGCTGATCGGCATCGAAGGCAGCGAAACCGAAGCCCTCGCTGAGACCAGCAGACGCATGGCGGCCGAGCTTCGCGCCGACCCACGCTTCGCCGCCATTGCAAACGGCGAGGACGCCGGAACCGACAAGGACCGCGATTTCATCTGGCGTAACCGCTATCTGTTGAGCCCGGCAATCGTGCGGGAACATTTCACGCCAGGCGGATTACGTGCGGCACTCGAAGAAAGCCTGCAGCTGCTCGGTTCGCCGGCCGGCATTCTTCTGCAGCGCATCCTGCCGGCCGATCCAACGGGCGAAACGCTGAGAATTGCCGATGCCCTGGAAGGTGGGGCGCGCCCCGAGCTCCGCGACGGTGTGTGGTTCGCGCCGGGAGGCTCGCGCGCCCTTCTGGTGGCTCAAACGCGTGCCCCCGGTTACGACATCGACGCACAGGAAGCAGCCATCGGCGCAATCCGCAGCGCCTTCTCGCACGCGACCACCGCGGTGAGCGGCGCAAGCCGCGCGCAGCTCGCGTACAGCGGCCCCGGCGTTTTTTCCGTGAGCACGCGTGCGCGCATACATAACGATGCGGTCAAGCTCTCGCTTGCGGCGTCCCTGCTGGTGGGGTTGCTGATGCTCGCGGTGTACCGCTCGGTCCGAATCCTGGGGCTTGGATTGCTCCCCGTCGCGAGCGGCGTGGTCGCCGGTATCGCCGCAGTCAGCCTCGGCTTCGGCTCCGTTCACGGTATCACGCTCGGATTCGGCGCGACCCTCATCGGCGAAGGCGCGGATTATGCAATTTATCTCTTCACCCAAGCCCAGCGCGGCGACGTCCGGAGCACGCTTCAGCGCCTGTGGCCGACGTTGAGACTCGGGGTCCTGACCTCCATCTGCGGTTTCAGCGCCATGCTTTTCTCAGGGTTCACCGGGCTCGCGCAGCTGGGGCTGTTCTCGATCGCGGGCCTCGCGACGGCGCTGCTCGTGACGCGCTGGGTGCTGCCGACATTCATTCCCGAAGGCTTCAGTGTGCAAGCAGCCTCCGCGCTCGGTCCGTGGGCCATGCGGCTCATGCAACGCATCGCGCGGCTTCGATATGCAGCGATCGCACTCGTATTCGTAGCCGCCGCGTTCCTCGCCGGACGCGAAACGCCGGTGTGGAGCGACGACCTCTCGAGCCTGAGCCCGATTTCAATCGAAGACCAGAAAATGGATGAACGGCTTCGCGGCGATATCGGTGCGCCGGATGTACGTCATCTCATCGTGCTCCGGGCCGACCATGTCCAGGCCGCGCTCGAGTCAGCAGAAACAATCGGCGTGATATTAGGAACCGCGGTCGAGCAAGGTCTACTGGCAGGATTCGATACGCCGGTCACCTTTCTGCCGAGCCTTGCAACACAACGCGCGCGGCAGGCGGCGATACCGCCGCCTGAAACGCTGCGGCGCAATCTGACCGAAGCAGCGACGGGCCTGCCGTTCAAGACTGCACTTTTCGAACCTTTCCTCCATGACACGGCTGCCGTGCAAGGCCAGCCGCTCCTCGAGCCCTCGAGCCTTCAAGGGACGAGCCTTGCGCTGAAGACCGACGCACTGCTTTCCCGGCGTGGGAATGACTGGGCCGCGATGCTCCCGCTGCGCGGCGTACGGGACGCCACCGCGATTACGCGTGCACTCGAGCCGCATCTGGCCGGCAGGGGCGTGCTGCTCGATCTGAAAGGTGCATCCGATGAGCTTTACCGCAGTTATCGCCACGAGGCCGTCAGCCATGCCTTGATTGGCGCCGTCGCCATCGTCGTCCTGCTGCTCGCCGCGCTGCGCTCGCCGAAGCGTGTCGCTTTCGTGCTGGTGCCGCTCGCCGCGGCGGTCATCGTCACGACGAGCGTGATCCTCATGACAGGCACGCGGCTTTCGATTTTCCATCTCGTGGGTCTGCTCCTCGTCGTCGCGGTCGGCTCGAACTACGCGCTTTTCTTCGACCCTGAAACAATCTCGCTCCTCGATCGCGGGCGCACGCTTGTCTCGCTGATATTCGCCAGCGTTTCGACAATGATCGGCTTCGGCGTCCTCTCGCTCTCTTCAGTGCCCGTCCTCAACGCGATCGGCTCGACCGTGGCGCTCGGTGCAGTCCTAAGCCTCGCGTTTGCCGCAGCATTCATGCCCCGGTGGGCCGAGCCGCAGGCGGCGGCATGATGACGCCCGGAACCAACGCGCGGCCGCACGGCAGCACCGCGTCGCGTCGCTGGCGCCCACCGCCGTTGATGAAAGCGACACTCGCACTTCATATAGCGGGGGCTCTCGCGATTGCAATATATCCGGACAAATGGCTCTGGATCGTGGCGCTGCTGGGCTGCAATCATCTGCTGATCATCGGCTCGGTGTTCTGCCCGCGCGGGCAGCTCCTCGGACCGAATCTCGTGCGCCTTCCACAGGCGTCGGCGGAGCGCGGCGAAGTCGCGCTGACCTTCGATGACGGGCCGGACCCCGTGATCACCCCGCGCGTACTCGATCTTCTGGACCGCTTCGGCATGAAGGCGACGTTTTTCTGCGTGGGGCGCCGGGTTTGCGCTCACCCACGGGTCGTCGAGGAAATCGCGCGCCGGGGGCATGCGATCGAGAACCACAGCTTCGAACACATCCACTGGTTCGCGATGATGGATCCGTGGCGAATGTCGCGCGACATCGAAAGCGCACAGCAGGCGATCGGCCGCGTCACCGGCGAGCGCCCGCGTTTTTTCCGTGCGCCGAATGGACACCGTTTGTGCGTCGCGCCGTACCGTGTCCAACCCGCGGCGGGTCCACGAT
>JBKJPI010000152.1:0-3820 GCA_046595235.1 Burkholderiales bacterium
CACGATGAGAACATTGAAGATGTCGCCTGCGAGCGTGACGGCTGCGAGATCCCTGGCGGGGTCGAACGGCATCTTCGCGTAAAGACTCGGGTTGATGGAAACCGGGCCGACGGTCGAGAGCACCATGGTGTAGCCGTCGGGCGGCGACTTTGCAACGAGGTCGACGCCGATCATGGCCCCCGCACCGGGCCGGTTATCAACCACGACCTGTTGCCCAAGGCCCTCCGCAAGCTTCGGCGCGATCGTGCGCGCCAACACGTCGGTAGCGCCGCCCGGTGGAAAGGGCACGATGAAGCGGATCAGCCTCGCTGGCCAGCTCTGCGCGCACGCGGGCGCTGCGGCAAGACATGACGTTGTGATGGCCGCTGCGACGATCTCTTTCAGCATGACTCGGTCTCCGGCTTGATTCAGATGACTGCGACGCTCGATATGAACTCGATCCCGCGTCAGCGCAGTATTCTGCCTCGCGGACAGCGCGGCAGTCGCGTCTGATTTTTCTCGACCCAGCGCACAAATCAACCCCGGCCCCCGGCTGCCTGAGCAACGTTTGGTTATGGCAGCGCGGTTTGCGCTATTCCTGGTTCATGGAAATCAAGCCCGCAGTCCCGCAAGCGATCCTTGTCGGCGTTCAGGTCCCGAGTGTCGACGATGTCGCTCACGCCGCGAGTCTCGCAGAGCTCGGCCGTCTCGTTAAGACGCTCGGTTACGAGGTCGTCACCACAGTCTCACAAAAGCGCGCCGGCATCGACAGCGCCACAGTCCTCGGCAAGGGACGCCTCGAGGAACTGGCGGCGATGACCGGGGGAACCGGCATCGTCGAATCGATGGCCGTCGCGCGGAAGTCGAAGGCGCGCGAGCGCTTCGAGGGTGACGAAAGTGATGATCCGCAGCCGGCAGCGATCGCCTCCGGTGAGGACGCGGCGCGCAAGCCGGAGTTCGTGATCGTCGATCACGAACTCTCGCCGAACCAGGCGCGCAACCTCGAGCGCGCAACCGGCGCGCAGGTGCTCGACCGCACCGGTGTGATCGTGGAGATCTTCCATCGTCATGCGCGCAGCCGTGAAGCGAAGCTGCAAGTCGAGATGGCGCAATTGAAGTACGTGGCGCCGCGCCTGCGCGAGTCTTCGGCCGGGCCGGGGCGACAGCAGGGCTCCGGCGCCGGCGAGTCGGACCTCGAGCTCGATCGGCGCAAGATTCGGGATCGCCTTGCAGAGCTGAAAGAGCAGCTCGATGAGATCCAGCGCAACAACTCGCAGCGTCGCTACGCCCGGCGCGAGCAGCTCCGCGTGGCGCTCGTCGGATACACGAATGCCGGCAAGTCTTCACTCATGCGTGCGCTTACGGGGAGCGAAGTGCTGGTTGCAGACAAGCTTTTCGCCACCCTCGACACGACCGTGCGTGCGCTGCATCCGCCAACGAATCCGCGCGTACTCGTCTCGGATACGGTCGGCTTCATCAGGAAGCTCCCGCACGATCTCGTCGCCTCTTTCAGATCCACGCTCGACGAGGCGCTTGAAGCGTCGCTGCTTCTGTTCGTCGTCGATGCCTCCGATCCCGCCTACGAATCGCAGCTCGAGGTGAGCCGCTCGGTGCTCCGCGACATTGGCGCCGACGTGATCCCGTCGCGGCTCATTCTCAACAAGATCGACCGCATCGATGAGGCCGATCGTGCCGCACTCCAGGCGAAGCACCCGGACGCAGTCCTCGTCTCCGCAAAGTCGCCGCAGGATGTAGCCACGCTGCGCGAGACGCTCGTCGAGTTCTTCGAAGCCGCAATGGTGGAGGAAGAGCTGGTGTTGCCGTACGCGAAGCAGTCGCTTTTGGGCGAAGTCTACGAAAACGCGCGCGTACTCTCGGAGGACTACGACGCCACCGGCCGTATCCTCAAAGTCCGCGGCCTGCCCGGCGCACTGGCGCGTCTTCGAAGCGCCATCGAATCTTTTTGAGCCTGAACCGGCTCCACCGTCAGTTCAGGCGAATGTTCGCCGCTTTGACGACCTTGCTCCACTTCGCAATTTCAGTATCGATCAGCTTCGAGAACTCGGCGGGCGAAGTGGGCGAGGGCTCCAGACCGAGCGATGCGAAGCGCTGGATCACGGCAGGTACTTTTAGCGCCGCCGCCATGTCCGCATTCGTTTTTGCCACGATCGCCTGCGGGGTGTCTCTCGGGAAGAGCATCCCGTACCACACGTCGAAGTCGTAGCCGGGGATTCCGCTCTCGGCCACGGTCGGTACCTCAGGCGCCACCGCTGAACGCTTGGTGCCGCTGACGGCAATGCCGCGCATCTTGCCGCTCTTCATCAGCGGCAGCGCGGTCGCAATGCCGATGAGCTGGAAATGGATTTCGCCGCCGAGCATGGCCGTGAGTGCGGGCGCCGTGCCCTTGTAAGGAATGTGCACCATGTTCGTGCCGGTCATCACCTTCAGGAGCTCGGTGCCCAGGTGCGACGCGCCGCCTGCGCCACCGGAACCATAGCGGAGCTCGCCGGGCTTGGCCTTTGCCATCGCGATGAGGTCCTTTATCGAGTTCACGCCAAGCGTGGGTGTCACCACGTACACGAATGGCTGCGAGGCGATGCGGGATATCGGAGCGAAATCCGTGCGTGGATCGAACGTGAGGTCGGGGTAGAGCGCGGGCACGTACGTGAGGCCGAGGCTCACCATGACCATCGTGTAACCGTCGGGCGTGGACCTTGCCGCCATTTGCATGCCGATCGTGCCGCCGCCGCCTCCGCGATTGTCCACAACAACAGCCTGCCCCCACGTACTGTTGAGCTCCTGCGCGACGAGGCGCGCGACGATGTCCGTGCCACCACCGGCCGCGAAGGGAACGATCATGCGCACCGCTTTAGAGGGATATGCCATGTTTGCTGCCGCCGCGTGCGCCGTTGCGCCGGCACTCGCGGTGAGAACCGCAATCGCGATGGTGCTCAGGAATGTGCCGCGCGAATATTTCATGTGATTTCCTCGTGTATCGTTGTGACTCGAAGATACGTAACCGGAACGCCTATCGCAAGTGATCCGGAGAGGAGGCGGTATGCCAGTCGCAGCAGCAGAGAACGTCGCGGACACGATTCGTGCCCGAGCAATCGGACCGGGCTTCGTAGCCGAAGTGACCGGGGTCGACCTCGCGAAGCTGCTCGACGACGACGCGTTCGCGCGCATTCTCGATCACTTTCATCGCCACCGCGTGATCGTGTTCCCGCAGCAACACATCTCGCCGCGCCATCTTGCAGAGTTCGGTGCGCGCTTCGGCCCGCTTGAAGTGCACCATCTTGCCGATCACCTGATGCCCGATCTGCCGCAGGTTCGCATTATCTCGAACGCGGTCGAAGACGGCGAGGAGATGGGGGCGGCCGGTGCGGGCATGTACTGGCACTCGGATCTTTCGTACAAGCCGAAGCCTGCGCTCGCGACGCTGCTCTATGCGCTCGAGTGTCCGGCTGAAAGCGGACACACGCTGTTCGCGGACATGGTGGCTGCATACCAGGCGCTTCCGGAAGAGACGAAAGCCCGGATACGCGGCCGCACCACGATCCGCGATCGGAGCTACCGCTATAACGAGTTCTATCCAAATCGAGCGCCGCTCACGCCGGCCCAAATAGCTGAGGTTCCACCCGTCGAGCACGCCATGGTGCGGCGTCATGCAGCGACGGGTGAGCTCGCGCTTTATATATCCGCGGGCTCGTGTTCGCACATCGTTGGGATGGACGTCGAAGAAGGCCGGAAGCTCCTGCGCGAGCTCGAGGAGTTTGCGACGCAGCCGCAGTTCTTCTACTCGCACAGGTGGCGAGAGGGCGACCTCGTCGTGTGGGACAAC
>JBKJPI010000185.1:0-3624 GCA_046595235.1 Burkholderiales bacterium
ACCTTGTTCATCTTGCGCACCACCACGAACTCGTCGCGGTTGGTGCCGATCGTGCCGTAGTAGTTGAAGCCATACGAAAGCTGCGCGTAGCCGCCGATCATGTGCGTGGGCTTCAACACGATGCGCGTCACCGAGTTGTGGATGCCGCCGCGCGTGCCCGTGATTTCCGACCCGGGCGTGTTGATAATTTTTTCCTGCGCGTGGTACATCATCACCATGCCCGGGTTGACGCGCTGGCTCACCACCGCCCGCGCGGCGATCGCGCCGTTGATGTTGAAGAGCTCGATCCAGTCGTTATCGACGATGCCCGCGCGCTTCGCATCGTCTTCGCTCAGCCAGACGCACGGCCCGCCGCGGCTGAGCGTGAGCATCATCAGGTTGTCGGTATAGGTGGAGTGGATGCCCCACTTCTGATGGGGCGTGATGAAGTTGAGCAGGATCTCTGCGTTGCCGTTGGAGCGGATGCCGTGGATTCCGGCAGTGGTCTTGAGATCCACCGGCGGGCGATAGCTCGACAGGCCTTCACCGAAGGCGCGCATCCACGGGTGATCGAGATAGAACTGCTGCCGGCCCGTGAGGGTGCGCCAGGGAATCATCTCGTGCACGTTGGTGTAGCCCGCGTTGTACGAGACCGTTTCGGATTCGATGCCGCTCCAGGTGGGTGAGCTGATGATCTTGCGCGGCTGCGCCTGAATGTCACGGAAGCGGATCTTCTCGTCCTCGCGGTGAATCGCCAGGTGCGTGTGGTCGCGTCCGGTCTGCTTGCCAAGCGCCTTCCATGCCTTCACCGCGACGTGCCCGTTCGTTTCCGGCGCCAGCATCATCACCACTTCGCAGGCATCGATGTCGGTTTCGATCTTCGGCATGCCGAAGCTCACACCTTCCGCGGTAACGAAGCCGTTCAACTGGCCGAGCTGCTTGACCTCCGTCTCGGTATTCCAGCCGATGCCTTTGCCGCCGTTGCCCGCCTTGTCCATCAAAGGGCCCAGCGCCGTAAAGCGCTTGTAGACGTTCGGGTAGTCGCGCTCGACCACCGTCATCTGCGGTGCAGTCCTGCCGGGGATGAGATCGATCTCGCCGCGCTTCCAGTCCTTCACCTCAAACGGTTGCGCGAGCTCCGCCGGCGAATCGTGCATGAGTGGCGTCAGCACCAGCTCGCGCTCGACGCCGAGATGGCCCATACACACTTCACTGAAAGCCTTCGCGAAGCCTTTATAGATATCCCAGTCGCTGCGCGATTGCCACGCCGGGTCCACGGCGGTCGACAGCGGATGGATGAAAGGATGCATGTCGCTCGTATTGAGGTCGTTCTTCTCGTACCAGGTGGCGGTGGGCAGCACGATGTCGGAATAAAGACACGTCGTGCTCATGCGAAAGTCGAGCGTCACCAGGAGATCGAGCTTGCCTTCCGGTCCCTTGTCGTGCCACACGACTTCCTGGGGTTTGGCGTCGTCGAGACCGAGGTCCTTGCCTTGCACGCCGTGGCTGGTGCCGAGCAGGTGCTTCAGGAAGTACTCGTGCCCTTTTCCGCTGGAGCCCAGGATGTTGGAGCGCCAGACGAACATGTTGCGGGGCCAGTTGTCCGGGTGGTCGGGATCTTCGCAGCTCATTTTGAGTGAGCCATCCTGGAGCCCCTTCACCGCATAGTCTTTCGGGTCCATCCCCGCCTTCACGGCGTCACGCACGACCTCCAACGGATTGGTCTTCAGCTGCGGCGCCGATGGCAGCCAGCCCATGCGCTCTGCGCGCACGTTGTAATCGATCATGCTGCCGCTGTAGAGCGCCCTGTCGGCCAGCGGTGAGAGCACCTCCTCGACGCCGAGCTTTTCGTAACGCCACTGGTCGGTGTGCGCGTAGAAAAAGCTGGTGGAATTCATCTGACGCGGAGGGCGTATCCAGTCGAGCGCGAAGGCGAGCGGAGTCCACCCGGTCTGCGGGCGCAGCTTTTCCTGCCCCACGTAATGCGCCCAGCCGCCGCCGCTTTTTCCCACGCAGCCGCACATCATCAGCATGTTGATGATGCCGCGGTAGTTCATGTCGCTGTGATACCAGTGGTTCATCGCGGCGCCGATGATCACCATCGAGCGTCCTTGCGTTTTCTCCGCGTTGTCGGCGAACTGGCGCGCGACCGTAATGACCTGCGCGCGCGGGGATCCGGTGATGCGCTCCTGCCACGCCGGCGTGTAAGGCGTGTCGTCGTCGTAACTGGTTGCGGCGAGCTCGCCCGGAAGGCCGCGGGCGATGCCGTATTGAGCCGCCTGCAGGTCGAATACCGTCGCCACGAGCGCCTCGCGCGCCTCTCCTCCCCCAGCCGTCTTGCCGAGCGCGATCCGTTGCACGGGTACCGTTCGCACCAGCACGTCGCTTGCCGGGTTGTTGGCGAAATGCGCCCGCTCGATACCGCCGAAATAGGGGAAGCCGACTTTTGCAGTTTCCGCCGCGGCGTTCTCGCCTTCGAGCACGGAGAGCTTCAACTTGACCTCGGCGCCCTGACGCGCCTCCTTCGCTTCAAGGTTCCATTGCCCTGCGTCGGCGCGGCCTTCCGGGCCCCAGCGAAAACCGATGGCGCCCTGTGGGAGCACCACCTGGCCCGCTTCATCGAACGCAACGGTCTTCCATTCGGCGTTGTTCGACTGATCGAGCTGACCTTCGAAATCCGACGCGCGCACATAGCGATCCGGCACCATCACGGTCTCGCCGCCGGCGATGGTGTGCGCCTTCAGCATCACGAGCATCGGCATGTCGGTATAGCGGCGCACGTAATCGTCGAAGTACGGGCTGCGCTTGTCGAAATAGAACTCCTTCATGATGACGTGGCCCATCGCCATGGCGACGGCCGCATCGGTGCCCTGCTTGGGGTGCATCCAGATGTCGGCGAGCTTGGCCACCTCGGAGTAGTCGGGCGTGACCGCCACCGTCTTGGTGCCCTTGTAGCGAACCTCGGTGAAAAAGTGCGCGTCGGGCGTGCGTGTCTGCGGCACGTTGGAGCCCCACGCGATGATGAAGGATGAGTTGAACCAGTCCGCCGACTCGGGCACGTCGGTCTGCTCGCCCCACACCTGGGGGCTCGACGGCGGCAGATCGCAGTACCAGTCGTAGAAGCTCATGCACACCCCGCCGATCAGGCTCAAGTACCGGCTGCCGGCCGCATAGCTCACCATCGACATCGCAGGAATCGGCGAGAAGCCGATCACGCGATCGGGTCCGTGCTTTTTAATGGTGTAGACATTGGCGGCCGCGACGATTTCGTTGACCTCGTCCCAGCCCGAGCGCACGAAGCCGCCGAGGCCGCGAACCGCCTGGTAGTCACGGCGTTTCGCATCGGACCCAACGATTGACGCCCACGCCTCGACTGGGCCGAGCGTGAGGCGCGCTTCGCGCCAGCTTTTCAGCAGGCGCCCGCGAACCAGCGGGTACTTCACGCGGTTGGCGCTGTAGAGATACCAGCTGTAGCTCGCGCCGCGCGCGCAACCGCGCGGCTCATGGTTGGGCATGTCCCAGCGGGTGCGCGGATAGTCGGTCTGCTGCGTTTCCCAGGTGACGATGCCGCCCTTCACATAAATCTTCCACGAGCACGAACCCGTGCAGTTGACGCCGTGGGTGGAGCGCACGATCTTGTCGTGC
>JBKJPI010000188.1:0-4434 GCA_046595235.1 Burkholderiales bacterium
CGCATGCCGGCTTCAGGCGGACAGGCGCAGCGTCTTACGTTTGAAGGCAACTACAACGTGTCACCGCGTCACAGCCCTGATGGAAAGAGCTTCACATTCATACAACGACAGGGTTCGCGCTTCAGTGTCGCGGTGCAGGATTTCGCAGCGCGGCAGATGCAGTTGCTCACCGACGGCGCCGTCGACGAATCGCCGAGCTTCGCGCCCAATGGCCGCATGGTCCTCTACGCGAGTGAAACGAGGGGGCGTGGTATATTGGCCGCGGTGTCCAGCGACGGCCGCGTCAAGCAGCGATTCAGTGAAGCCGGTGGCGACGTACGCGAACCCGCCTGGGGCCCGCTTACTAATAGATAACCGAGGACACAACGATAACCCTGAGAGTTGGGGGACGTTGATAAACAGGAGCGAAAAATGAAACGATCAATCACGATGTTTGCTGCGCTGATGGGTACCGCAGCCGTGCTCGCAGGATGCGCCTCCACACCGACTGACGAGCAGGCGGGTGTGAAGGTAGAAGACCGCGCGCCGGTTAGCGGTGACTCGCGTAAGCCAACGACGCCGCAGCAGCCCGGCACCGATGCCACAACGCGGCCGAGCACCGGGGCGTCAGTCGGCGGCGATCCGCTAAAAGACCCGGCTAACATCCTCTCGCGTCGAAGCATCTTTTTCGATTACGACAGCTTTACCGTGAAGGAAGAGTTCAAGCCGGTCGTCACTGCGCATGCGCGTCACATCTCACAGAATCGCCAGGCGCGCGCCACCATCCAGGGCAATACCGACGAGCGCGGCAGCCGCGAGTACAACCTCGCACTCGGTCAGAAGCGCGCAGATGCGGTCAAGCAGATGATGACGTTGCTCGGTGCACCTTCCGCGCAGATCGAGACCGTGAGCTTCGGTGAAGAGAAGCCGCGCGGGCAGGGTTCGACCGAGCAGGCGTATGCCGAGAACCGTCGCGCGGACATCGTCCATCAGGGCGAATAGTCACGCTCGAGCCGTGATTTACAGCAAGTTATTCCGGGTAGTTCTTTTCGCGGTGGCGTCGGTCACGATCGGCGCCGCGCCGGCGCGCGCCGCGCTCTTTGGCGACGATGTCGCCCGTAAGGGCGTCCTCGACCAGCAGAGACGCGTCGACAGCCTCACCAGCCGCTTCGACGATCTGTCCGGGCGATTCGCGAAGGTCGAAGAAGCCTTAAAGAGCAACAGCGCGGTTCTGGATCTTGCAAACCAGCTTCAGGCGATGCGCGAAGAAATGCGCGGCATGCGCGGGCAGCTCGAAGTGCTGTCGAACGGCATCGAAGCGAGCTCGAAGCGTCAGCGCGACATGTATGTCGATCTGGACACGCGCATGCGGCGGTTCGAGCAGTCCGGCTCAGGCGCCACATCGGCGCCGCCCGGCGCAACATCGAACGCACCGACGCCGCCAGGTCCGGGCGCGTCGTCAGCACCACCGCCAGTCGCTGCGGCTGCCGCCGCTGCCGCAAACGCGCCGCCCGCCGTCGACGAGACGCGCGCGTATGACGCTGCGCAGAACCATCGCCGGGTCGGCAACTACCAGGCAGCAGTGGTCGCATTCCAGAACTTCGTGACCCAGTACCCGCGCAGCCCGCTCGCGCATCGCGCCCAGTATTGGGTGGGGGATTCACACTACAATCTCCGCGATTACAGGGGCGCGATTGCGAACCAGCAAAGGTTGATCGCGACCTATCCGGACAGCGCTTCGGTACCTGATGCGCTGCTGAATATCGCGAGCGCGTACATCGAGCTCGGCGATACGGCGTCGGCGAGAAAGACGATGGATACGCTCGTCGCGCGTTATCCGCAAAGCGATGCGGCGGAGAAAGCCCGACGCCGGTCGGCGTCCCTACGCTGACAGGGAAGTTCCCGATGGGAACCTCCCTTCGGGGCGGTAAACGTACAGGGGGAACCGAAGGTTCCCCCCGTTACCCCCTTCCTTCGGTTTCTACTGCCTCGCTTCACAAGAGTTGCATGGGGTGCTTCTAGGTGCGTGCGGCGGTGGTGTTGCTCTCAGGTGGGCTGGATTCTGCAACTACGCTCGCCATTGCGCAGAAAGAGGGGTACGCCTGTCACTGCCTTTCAATCGATTACGGCCAGCGTCATCGAGTCGAGCTCCAGGCCGCAGCCCGGGTCGCCTCGTCGCTTGGCGCGATCGAGCATCGTGTCATGTCACTCGACCTCACCGCGATCGGCGGATCGGCGCTTACCGACAAATCGATAGCGGTCCCCGTGGACGGGTTGCAAAGCGGTATTCCGATTACCTATGTGCCCGCGCGCAATACGATATTTCTCTCACTTGCGCTTGCGTTCGCGGAAGTGCGTGGTGCGAGCGACCTCTTTTTCGGCGCCAATGCGGTCGACTACTCGGGCTATCCCGACTGCCGCCCGGAATTCATGCAGGCGTTCGAGGCACTGGCGAACCTTGCGACCAGAGCGTCTGTCGATGGCGCCAGATTCACCTTGCATACACCGATCATCAGTCTCAGCAAGGCGGACATCATCCGGCGCGGCACGGCGCTTGGTGTCGATTACGGGATCACGGTGTCCTGTTACCAGGCAAGCTCCGAGGGTGCCGCGTGCGGACAGTGCGATTCGTGCCGCCTGCGCCGCGCGGGGTTCGAGACTGCCGGCATCGAGGACCCGACGCGCTACGTCGCGTAAAATAGGAACCCTCACGTAATTTACCGGTCCCACCGGCAGCATGGAATCCGGCATTCATTCGCAAGTACTCCTCACCGTGTTCGCACTCGCGGTCGCGCTCGGTGCGCTCGGGCAGAAGACGCGTTTCTGCACGATGGGCGCGGTTTCGGACTGGGTCAATATGGGCGACACCGGTCGTATGCGCTCGTGGGTCTTCGCCATGGCGATCGCACTCGCCGGCGTGGTCGCGCTTGAAGCGAGCGGCACCATCAATCTCACCGGCGATACTTTCCCGCCGTACCGCACGGCCAACTTTGCCTGGCTGCGCTATGTCGTTGGCGGAGTCCTTTTCGGCATCGGCATGACGCTCGCGAGCGGGTGCGGCAACAGGACGCTCGTTCGCATCGGCGGCGGCAATGTGAAATCGCTTACGGTGCTTGTCGTCGCAGCGCTGAGTGCGTACGCAATGATGTGGACCCCGCTATTCGAAGTCGCTTTCGTGCCGTGGATACAGGCGACGACGATCAACCTTGCGCATCATGGAATTCCGACGCAGGAAGTCGGGTCGATCCTGGCCGGCATGTTCGGACTGGAGCCGTCGCGCACGTTGAACCTGACCGTCGGTGCGCTGTGCGCGCTTGGGATGTTGGTGTGGGTTTTCAGGTCGGCCGACTTCCGCGATAACTTCGATCACGTGCTTGGGGGCGCCGTCGTAGGCCTTGCCGTGCTCGCAGGTTGGTATGTCACCGGCGGACCGATGGGGCAGGCGTGGAAGGAATACGCCGAAATGGCCACCGAGATCCCGAGTCGCGTTCAGACGCAGTCATTTACGTTCATTTCGCCGATGGGCGACAGCGTGCGTTACCTGATGGATCCGACACGGTTGTCGCTCATCAACTTCGGCATCGTCGCGCTGTCGGGCGTTATTCTCGGCGGATTTTTTTACGCAATCGCGACGCGCGGGTTTCGCTTCGAGCGCTTCTTTACGTTCAAGGATTTCGCCAGCCACGTTCTTGGCGGCGTTCTGATGGGAACCGGTGGTGTGCTCGCGATGGGCTGTACCGTGGGGCAGGCGATTACCGGGGTTTCGACGCTTGCAATCGGCTCGATCCTCGTATTTTTCTCGATTGTCATCGGCGCTGCCTCGACCATGAAGTACCAATACTGGAAGATGCTGCGCGAGGCGTGAGCCTCGGCTACGCGCCGCGTGTGCACGCCGGCATGGCCTCCGGCAGCGTAGCCAACGATTACGATCCGAGGGCACCCAGGTTTCCCTGCGACACCTCCTTTCCTTCGGCTCGTGTTGCTCGCCCGTGCCTCGGCGAATTTGACCCGCTATCGCTCGCGCAGGTAGAATCGCGCGCTCTTTAGGGGAGGTTAGCTCAGTCGGTAGAGCAGCGGACTTTTAATCCGTTGGTCGCGAGTTCAAGTCTCGCACCGCCTACCAGACACTTCCACAGGTTAGCGGTCAGCGAACCTTTCCCTGGTCGTACCGTAGGGAATTCGTAGATACGGATCGCCGGTCATCACTCGCGGCGCGGAAGGGCCTGCATCCGAAGCGCACACGCGCATGCCGCTAATCCTGTCGAAAGCCGCTGAAGTGGCTTGGATAGATTCAGTGCAAAAAGACGGACAAGCCGCGATGGGCGCCGTGCAAGGCTCAGTAGTGACCGAGGTTTTGTATCAACCGGTGATTTCGCACCTGAACAACTCGCGAAGTGCCGGCCCCGCCCTCATAGGGCCGTTTCCGAATCCGGCATAACGCCGGCCCGCACGCGG
>JBKJPI010000204.1:0-10507 GCA_046595235.1 Burkholderiales bacterium
CCCCGAAGTGATGATCCTCTCCAATATCGTGGAGAACGGTAAGCCGATCGGTCTCTCTGACGCGGGACAGGACTGGCATACCGATATGTCATACAGCAGGATGGTCGCGTTCGCGAACGTGCTGTACGGCATCGAGATCCCACACCGTGGCGGCAAACCCCTCGGCTCCACCGATTTCTGCAACATGCATGCGGCGTACGAGGGCCTGCCCTCCGACATGAAAGCCTGCCTCGAAGGCATGACCGTGCTGCACGACTTCAACAAGTTCTGGGACATGATGCGGCGTGAGCGGGGCAGCACCCGTCCGCCGCTCACGGAGGCGCAGCGCAAAGCCAAGCCGCCGGTGTCGCATCAGATTTTTCTGACGCATCCGCTCACCGGGCGCAAGGTGCTGTACGCGAATCCCGGTTATTCGATGCGCATCAACGAGCTGCCGGAGAAAGAAAGCGAAGAAACGCTTCAGTTCCTGTTCGAGCACCAGACCCGGCCGGAGTACCGCTACAGCTTCGACTGGCACGTGGGCGACGTGCTGATGTGGGAGAACGTCGGCACCATCCACAACGCGATTCCGAACTATGCGCCCGACGAGCACCGGCTCATCAAACGCTGCCAGGTGATGGCAAACAAGTTCGCCCCGCAGGAATGAACAGGAAGAAACGCACATGAAAACATCCAAGGCCTATCGGGCCGCTGCGGCACTGCTTGGCGGCGCGTCTTTCTGCACGGCTGCGCTCGCACTGGAGGTGCCCGCGAGCTCGGGCCCGGCCTATCCGACGAAGCCGATCCGCGTCGTCGTGGGTTTTGCGGCCGGCGGCCCCACCGATGTGATCGCACGCATCATCGCGCAGGACATGACGGCGATGTGGGGACAGTCGGTGGTGATCGACAACCGCACCGGCGCGAACTCGCTCATCGCGACAGAGACGGTGGCGCAGGCCACCCCCGACGGTTACACGCTGCTTTTCGCTTCGCTCTCGCACAACGTGAACGCCATTCTGCTGCCCAAGGTGCAGTACGGACCGCTCAAGAGCTTTGCACCGGTCAGTCTCGCCGCCGTGCTGCCGTTGCTGGTCGTGACCAAGCCGGATGCACAGTTCAATTCGGTGCCGGAGCTGATCAAGCTTGCCAAAGCGAAGCCGGGGGAGGTTACCTACGGCTCGGCCGGCAATGGCGGCTCCGCGCATCTCGCCGGGGCGTTGCTCGAGACGACGTCCGCATCGAAGATGACCCACGTGCCCTTTCGCGGAAACGCACCCGCACTGACCGAAGTGATCGCGGGGCGCGTCACGTTCATGTTCTACCCGATGATCGGCATTCAGGATTACGTGCAGTCCAAGCGGCTCAAGGTGCTCGCCGCGGGCACCGCGAAACGTCATCCGGACTATCCCTCGGTGCCCACGATGTCCGAGTCAGGCTTCCCGGGCTTCGAAGACACCGCGCCGTGGGTCGGCATGCTCGCGCCTGCGCGCACACCCGAGGCTATCGTGAACCGGCTGAACGACGCGCTCCGTAAATCCATTGCGAAGCCCGAGAGCAGGAAGCGGCTCGACGCGCTGGGTGCGATCACCATCGGCAACTCACCGGCCGAGTTCACCACTTTCCTGCAACAGGACCGGGATCGCTGGGCACGCGTGATCAAGGCGGCGGGCGTGAAAGCTGAGTGACCGTTAGTAACCGGCAATAACTACGACAGTGAGCGGGCTCGCGCGCAATCTCGTGCAGTTCGGCGCACGTGCCGGCGTAAGCAGGCCGTAGCAAAAGCTCCAGCGAGGGGGTTTCAAGCGGGGTTAAAACAAGGCGTTGCTACGTTGGGGAGGATGACGCGATTTACCGGTTGAACGCGCATGCCCCGCTCATCGCCGGCGTCGTATCATGCGGTGGCTCCAGTGTTCGAAATCACGGTAAAAACCGCGCCGAAAGGGAGGACGAATGAAAAACCGCATTCATGGATCACGTGGAGACAGCCCGCCGACTTCCGGGACTTCGAGCAGCCGGCGCGCGTTCCTGAGCAGGAGTGCGGCGCTCGCGGGCAGTGCGCTGGGCGGCGGCGCAATGGCCGCGCAAGCAGAAGACAACCTGCCTCCGAATGTGCCGCAATGGATGAAGCGGGAAGGCCATCCCCTCGCGTGGCAGCCTTACGCGCTACCTTCCCGCTTCGAAAAGCACGTGGTGCGCGCGGGACGCGGCGACGAGGTGATGCCGGGCGCGGGATCGATTCAATCGCCGTTGCAGCATCTGCGCGGCATGATCACGCCCAACGGCCTCGTCTTCGAGCGCTCGCATGCCGGGGTTCCGGACATCGATCCGGCACAGCACCGCCTGATGATCCACGGCCTCGTGAAGCGGCCGATGATCTTTACGATGGATGACCTCGCGCGCTTTCCTTCGGTTTCGCGCATTCATTTTATCGAGTGCTCGGGTAACGGCTCGCGCGAATGGCGCACGCCCTTCGCAAAAAGCGTGCAAATAAGCCACGGTCTCTTGTCCTGCTGCGAATGGACCGGCGTGCTGCTCTCCACGATTCTCGACGAAGTCGGCGTGCAGCCGGATGCGAAATGGGTGCTCGCAGAAGGCGCCGATTCGGCGGCGATGACGCGTAGCGTGCCAATGGAGAAATGTCTGGAGGACGCGATGCTGGTGTATGGCCAGAACGGCGAGATGCTCAGACCGCAGCAGGGTTATCCGCTGCGCCTCTTCCTGCCCGGCTTCGAAGGCAACATGAGCATCAAATGGCTGAGGCGAATCAAAGTCGGAACGGAGCCTTTCATGACGCGAGAGGAAACCGCGAAATATACCGATTCGATGGCCGACGGCAGCGCGCGCCAGTTCACATTCATGATGGACGCCAAATCGGTGATCACCTATCCATCGCCGGACCACACGCTGAAGCAGCGGGGGTTCCATGAGATATCCGGCCTCGCGTGGACTGGAAACGGCCGCATCCGGCGCGTTGACGTATCGGCGGACGGCGGCAGCACGTGGCGCGAGGCGCAGCTGCAGGAGCCGGTGCTGCATCGTGCAGTGACACGCTTTCGTGCGCCCTGGAGCTGGGATGGCCGCGAGACCGTGCTGCAAAGCCGGGCGATGGACGAGACGGGTTACGTGCAGCCCACGCGCCTCCAGCTCGTCGCGCAGCGCGGTTACAACTCGATTTACCACTACAACGGCATCCAGAGCTGGAAAGTCGCAGCGAGCGGCGAGGTGACCAATGTGCACGCTTAAAATCGCGATGGGCTTTGCTGCTGTGATGCTTACAGCGCCGTCGTATGGTCAGAGCTTCAGGCTCGGCAAGGCCGCGAGCGTTGTGGAAATCGCGGGCTGGAACATCGACGTTGCGCCGGATGGCAAAGGCCTGCCGAAAGGCAGCGGCAACGTCAGTCAGGGTAAGCAGGTCTACGATTCGATGTGCGCGGCGTGTCACGGACTCAAAGGCGAGGGTAAGCCTGCCGATAGACTGGTCGGCGGCCGCGGCACCCTCAACACCGATCGCCCGATCAGGACCGTCGGCAGCTACTGGCCCTACGCGCCCACGATCTACGATTATATCTACCGTGCCATGCCCTATACGGCGCCGCAGTCCATGACTCCGGACCAGGTGTATGCCGTTACGGGCTATCTGCTGTATTTGAACGGTATCGTCGATGCAAACGCCGTGATGGATGCGGCGTCGTTGCCGAAAATCGAGATGCCCAACCGGAATGGCTTCCGGCCGGATGCGCGACCGGATACTGCGAATCCCGCGTGTATGAAGGATTGCAAATGAGTCGTGCCCACAAGGAGACTGCTATGACGGACCGCACTGACGACAGCAAAGCCGGGCGCCGCTCGTTTCTCAAAGGCACGGCGGCAGTCGCCGGCAGTGCTATCGCAGCGGCCACCACGCTGACGCAAGCTGCCGACGTTATCGCGGACAAGCCCGCTTCGGACAAGCCTGCCGCACGCAAGCTCCCGAGTGAAACGTTCATCACGAGCCCGGGCTCGGACTTCATGGCCGACGTGCTTAAGACGATCGGGCTGCAGTACGTCGCCATCAATCCCGCCGCCGGTTTTCGCAGCCTTCAGGAATCGATCATCAACTATTCGGGTAACAAGAACCCGGAAATCCTGACCTGCCTGCATGAAGAATCCGCAACGCACATGGCGCAGGGTTACGCGAAGGCATCGGGCAAGCCGATGGGTGTCATGGTTCATGGCACCGTGGGTCTACAACACGCGTCGATGGCGCTCTACAACGCGTGGGTCGACCGCGTGCCGCTGATCATCTTCGCCGGCAACGGCATCGATGCCGTGACCCGCCGTCCAGGCGTGGAAACCATTCACAGCGCGCAGGACCCTGCGGCGCTCGTGCGCGAGTTCGTGAAGTGGGACGACCAGCCGGCTTCCCTCCAGCACTTCGCCGAATCGACGGTGCGCGCCCACAAGATCGCGATGACCGCGCCGATGGAGCCGGTGCTCATCTGCCTGGACATGGACTTGCAGGAGCACGCGCTCAAAGACACCGACAAGCTGCGCATCCCGAAGATGACTCGCGTTTCGCAGCCGCAGGGCGACACGGCTGCGCTGCGAGAAGCGGCGAAGCTGCTCGTTGCGGCGGAGCGCCCCGTGATCCTGGCTGATCGGGCCGTACGCTCCGCTCAGGGCCTCAAGCTCATGGTCGAGCTCGCCGAAGCGCTAGGCGCACCGGTCGTCGATCTCGGAGGCCGCGTGAACTTCCCGAGCACGCATGACCTCGATGTGTCGTTCATGCGACAGTCGGTGGTGCGGGAGGCCGACGTGCTCCTGCTCCTCGAATTGAACGACCCGTGGGGCAACCTCAACTACTTCAACGACCCCTACAAAACGTACGGACCGTCGACCAAGCCAGGCGCCAAGGTGATCTCGATTTCCATGCAGGAGGTCTATCACAAGTCCAATTACCAGGACTTTCAGCGTTACATGGCGACCGATCTTGCCATCGGCGGTGACGTGGAAGCTTCACTGCCCGATCTCATCGAAGCCGTAAAGCGCGCAACGACGAGCGATCGAAAGAACGCGTTTGCGGAGCGCGCCACGAGCGTCGCGAAGATGCACCGCGAGATGAGGGCGCGCGGCAAGGAAGCCGCGGCGCTGGGCTGGGACGCAAGCCCGGTCAGCACCGCGCGCATCGCCGCAGAGATGTGGAATGTCATAAAAAACGAAAAGTGGGCGCTGCCCATGAGCGATCGGATTCCGTGGGCGCGCCGGCTGTGGCCGGTGACGGAGCATTATCAGATGCTCGGCGGCACCGGTGCTGCAGGCGTCGGAGGCTGCGCGCCGATCTCGGTTGGTGCAGCACTTGCGAACAAGGACAAGGGAATAATCACCGTCGCGTTTCAGCCGGATGGCGATCTCATGTATGCGCCGGGCGTGCTGTGGACCGCGGCACACCACAAGATTCCGATCCTCATGCTGATGCACAACAACCGCTGCTACCACCAGGAGATCATGCATGTGCAGCGCATGGCGGCGATCCACAACCGCCCGCAGAGCACCGCGCGCATCGGCACTGAAATCACCAACCCCGACATCGACTTCGCCAAGCTCGCACAGGGTATGGGCGTGTGGGCGGAAGGCCCGATCACCGACCCTTCGAAAGTCGGACCCGCACTGGCGCGTGCGATGGTGGAAGTGAAGAACGGCCGGCCGGCACTGGTCGATGTGATCTGCCAGGGACGCTAGCCGCGGCTGAACGTAAAGGCTTACGCTAGAAATCCCGCAGCAGCGGGATATCTTTGGCAGCAGGCGATGCCTTCGTCGAAAACAGGTAGTGATACATGTCGGCGAGATCCTGGTCGCTGAGGTGCTTCTCGCTGTATGGGGGCATCGCCTGGCGGGGCTTGCGCACCTGCATCACGAACGCCTGATACGGAAACGGATTCGGGTAAATCTTCGGCCCTGCACCGCGCTCGCCGCCCTGCCCGACCGTGCCGTGGCAGCTATGGCAGAGCTGCTGCGTATAGACTTCTCCGCCGCGCTTCGCATCGCCCGGCGGTGCGCCGAGCGACTGGGCAGTTTGCGCGAGCGCGCCGCAGCATGCCAAGCCCATGCTCATGGCCATGATAGACGCAGCCCACTGCCCCTGATGCTTCCCAGGAATTACACATGTCATAACAAGCTCCTTTCGTAACCGGGCTTACGGCACATACTTCCTCAGCGACTCCGGCGAGAAATAGCGTTCCTCGAGCTCGCGCTGCCTGTCCGCGCCTTCTCCATCCGGTCCCACCAGCGGCTCAGGGTAAGGACGTCCTTTGCGGCTTTCCACAAAATCGTCCCATGCGGCAATCCCGCGACTCTGGAAGTCTGTCATGAAATCCCACAGGGCCGCCCACGTGACGTGATGCGTGAATCCCGGATACCACGCGATGTTCACACCGAGAGCAAGATGTTCGTCGAGCCCCAGAAAGCGCGGCAGCTTGCCTTTCATGAACGAAAAAGGGCCGTCCACTGCCGCGCGCGCGCGTTTGATGTCATCCAGCGAGTGTGGCGATTCCAGCTGAACCCAGTCGACGCCTGCGATTTCACGGTAAGCCTTCAGCCTTGCGATCGCATCGTCGGGGCCGCCGTTCGCCGCGTCGCGCGCATAGCACTGTGCCATGATGACAAAATCGGGATCGAGCTCGTTCTTCATATCCACCGCGGCGCGGTAGCGCGCGATCGCCTGCTCGAGCGGCACCACTTCCATGCCTGCGCTCTGCGTGCGGCGTTTGCCTTCGAGCGGCTGGTCATCGATGCGTATGCCTGCGATCCCGGCGCGTATGCACTCACGCACCAGCCGCCGCACCGCCATCACGCCGCCGTGACCGGTGTCGCCATCCATGATGATCGGAAATTTCACGGCCTGTGCGATCCAGCCTGCGATCTGCACGCATTCCATCATGGTGAGGGTGCCTACATCAGCGAGGCCGGTATACGCGCCGACGACGCCGCCGGTACCCACGAAGCCGACCTCACAACCCGCGCGCTCCATGATGCGGCCGTGTGTCGCCGTTGGCGGATGCAGCACGACCAGCACCTTATCTTGGCGCATCATGAGCTCGCGCAGGCGCGCGCCCTTCGACTGCGTTTTCATTCCCTCATCTCCTCCGCCTGCCGCCCGGTCGGCATTGATCTCGATGCAAGTCTAAAGTATTCTCGTGTATACATGTGAATCCCTGACAGGTAGCGGCTGAATATGAGTGATCAATCCTGCGATGTCGTGGTGGTGGGCGGCGGTAATGCGGCGCTTTGCGCTGCGCTTTCCGCACGCGAGCACGGCGCAAGCGTGCTGGTGCTCGAGCGCGCGCCTGAAGAGCAGCGCGGCGGCAATAGCGCCTACACCGGCGGCGGATTTCGGATGGTGCACCACGGCGTCGAAACCGTGAGAAGTGTCGTGCCCGATCTCTCCGAGGGCGAGATCACCAATACCGACTTCGGCGAATATACGACAGCGCAGTATCTCGACGATCTCGGCCGTGTGACGCAATGGTATTGCGACCCGGATCTCGCCGAGACCGTGGTTCTCGGCAGCACGGAGACCGTGCAATGGCTGCATGGTCGTGGCGTGCGCTTCGTGCCGCGCTTTGGCCGCTATGCCTTCAAGCACGAAGGCAAGTTCAAGTTCTTCGGTGGTACCGTCGTCGAAGCTGCAGGAGGCGGCCGCGGGCTCGTTCAGGCGGAATACACGGCAGCCGCAAAGCACGGCGTGCAAATCCGCTATGGCGCGCAGGCTACTGCACTGCTGCGCGGTCGCGGCGGCGTGCAAGGCGTGCGGATAAACGTCGACGGCGTCGATGAGGAGATCCGCGCCAGAGCGGTAGTGCTCGCGTCCGGCGGCTTTGAAGCGAACCGCGAGTGGCGCACGCGCTATCTGGGTCCCGGCTGGGACATGGCCAAGGTGCGCGGCACGCGCTACAACACCGGTGACGGGATTCGCATGGCCCTCGATATCGGCGCGCAGGCCTACGGCCAGTGGTCGGGGTGCCATTCGGTGTCATGGGAGCGCTACGCCCCCGATTTCGGCGAGCTCGACAGGCCGGTCACCGCCAGCCGTAACGGCTATCCGTTCAGCATCATGGTGAACGCGGAAGGCCGGCGCTTCGTCGACGAAGGCGCTGATTTCCGGAACTACACCTACGCGAAGTACGGCCGTGTCGTGCTCGAACAGCCCGGAAGCTTTGCCTGGCACGTGTTCGATGCGCAGGTCGAGCATCTGTTGCATGACGAATATCGCTCGAAAGGGACGACCAAAGTACAAGCCGACACGCTCGAAGAGCTCGTCGCACGCATGGAAGACGTGCATCCCGGCCGTTTCCTGGAAACCGTTCGCGAGTACAACGCATCAATTGAGCGCGATGCGCCGTTCAATCCCAACATCAAGGACGGGCGGCGCACGACCGGCCTCGCCATCGACAAGTCGAACTGGGCGACATCGATCGAGAAGCCGCCTTTCGTTGCCTACGCTGTCACCTGCGGCATCACGTTTACTTTTGGCGGCTTGAAGATCGACACTGCAACGCACGTCCTCGATATCGCCGACCGCGCGCTGCCGGGTCTTTACGCGGCCGGCGAGCTCGTCGGCGGATTGTTCTATTACAACTATCCAGGAAGCTCCGGGCTGATGGCGGGATCGGTGTTCGGGCGTATTGCGGGCCGCGAAGCCGCTTTGCACGCGCGTGAGTCCGCAACCGCGGTCGCAGCGTAGGCCGATGAACGGTTCGATCACACTCCTCGGGTGTGGCGATGTCGGCCCCATACATGAGCCGCTCGCCGAGTTTTCGCGGCTCGTAAGGCCTGCGCTGGCCGGCGCCGATCTGCGCTTCGCTCAAGTCGAGCGGGTGTATTCAGAGCGCGGCGCGCTGCAGGTGCATTCAGGCGACGCTCACAGCCGCCTGAAGCCGCACATGGCTTCGATCTTCAGCGACTGCGGGTTCGACGTGGTGTCCGTCGCGAGCAATCATGCCATGGACTGGGGCCCCGACGCGCTGCTCGATACCATCGAGCTTCTGCGAAGCCGCGGCATTCAAACAGTGGGCGCCGGGCGCAGTCTCGCCGAAGCGCGTGAGCCCGCGATTCTCGAGCGTAAAGGCGTTCGCGTTGCGTTTCTCGCTTATTGCTCGGTCCTGCGCGAAGGTTATGCGGCGAAGCCCAACCAGCCCGGCGTGGCGCCGCTGCGGGTACATACGTACTACCAGGCCGCCGAATACCAGCCCGGCATGCCGCCGCGCACGATTACGCAGCCGTACGAAGAGGATCTTGCTGCTCTGGTGGAGGACGTTGCCGCAGCTCGCAAACGCGCCGACGTCGTCGTTCTTTCGCTTCACTGGGGCCTGCATTTCATCCCTCGCGCCATCGCGGACTACCAGCCGCTCGTGGCGCGCGTTGCGTTCGATGCGGGCGCTGACCTGATTCTTGGACACCACGCTCACGTTCCAAAAGCGATCGGCGTATACGACGGAAAAGTCTGCTTCTACAGCCTCAGCAACTTCATGATGTCCGCGCCGCCTGCAAAGCCGGAGCGGCACGAGACGTTTGCAAAGCGCTATGGCGTCGCGCTCGATCCGGATTACCCGAATCTCCCTTACGGTGTCGACTCGAAGCGCAGTCTCGTCGCCAAGGCGCGTTTGTCCAGGCGCGGGGTCGATCGCGTGTCTTTTCTGCCCGTCCTGATCGACCCGAAGCTTCGACCCGAGCTGCTCGAGCACGGCGACCCGCGCTTCGACGACGCCGTGAAATACATGGACTGGGCATCCGAAGGCTACGCGCACGCCTTCCACATCGATGGCAGCGAAGTCGTCGTCAAGGATCAGCATGGGATCTAATACTCCGCTCTTTCGCAAGTCGATCGCGCGAGCTTCGGCCGCAGCCGCAAAGTCAGATGCACAGCACACCTCCCGCGGCGCGCTGGTTTACAACAAGCTGCGGGAGGCGATCGAAAGCGGCGAGCTCAAGCCTCGACAGCGTGTCATGGAAGTGGAGGTCGCCGACTGGCTCAAAGTGAGCCGCACGCCCGTGCGCGAGGCGTTACGCCGCCTGGAAAGCGAAGGCATGCTGGCGGTAGAGCCGCGTATGGGCCTTGTCGTTGCCTCCCTCTCCCGGCGCGCCATGCTCGAGCTCTATGTAATGCGCGAGGTGCTCGAAGGCACTGCCGCGAAGCTCTGCGCGCGACATGCATCGGACCTCGAAATCATGGAGCTCGAAGAGCTCGTAAAGCGCGAGGGCAGGCTTCAGAACAATGCTGAAGCGCTCGCCCGCCACAACCGGCTCTTTCACGAGGCTGTGCACCGCGGAGCGCACAATCGCTATCTCGAGAAAAGCCTTTCCGCGATCAATGACTCCATGTACCTGCTCGGTCCGAGCCAGATGCGCCTGCCCGAGCGCGCGAAGACCGCAAAGGCGGAGCACGCCGAGCTTTTGGACGCGATACGCAAGCGCGACGGCGACAAAGCTGAGGACGCCGCGCAGCGGCACGTGCGCTCGGCGCAGCAGCAGCGCCTGAAGCAGCTTTTCCCGG
>JBKJPI010000248.1:0-3077 GCA_046595235.1 Burkholderiales bacterium
GCGTGCAGCCCGGCCGTGGTCACGATGGCGACGCGCCGACGATTCAATGCCGGCCCCGATGCGAACGACGTCGCGCCGTAATCGGGCAACGTACCGATCTTGTCGAGATGATGCGATCGTTCCCATTCGGGCAAATCAGAAAGTCGGGCCATGCTGGGCTCCTTCGGTTGATAACCGGCAGATACTACGCCATCGATGTCGATCATTTTCAGACAGGTTGCGGTACCGCCGAACTTAAACGCAAATCATCCGCCCAAGGGGTATGCACGCTTCTTGCTCACGGGCAACGGTGCCCGCACGCCGCGCGTAAGCGCAGGTGCAACAGGTGTTGGTAATTTGAAGTCCTCGGCCACAAGTCTCACCCACAGAGCGCCTCTGGAAATTCATGCACGCAACTTTACACAGGCTCGAATCGAGCGGTTTTCCACGGCTTCGCCGTGAGGTACTTGAAACGCTGCAGGTCAATGTCGGCTACCGCTGTAACCAAACATGTCTGCACTGCCATGTGAACGCCGGGCCCACGCGAACGGAAGAGATGACCCGGGGCACGGTGCTCGATGTCATCGCGTTTCTGAAGGAATCGGGGGTGCGCACGCTCGATATCACCGGCGGCGCGCCTGAGCTCAACCCGCATTTCGGCTTTCTGGTCTCGTCGGCGCATGACCTCGGCGTGCACGTTATGGATCGCTGCAATCTCACGATCCTCGAGCAGCCGGGGCAGGAAGGACTCGCGCAGTTTCTCGCCGACCACGGCGTGGAAGTCGTGGCGTCGCTCCCCTGTTACATGGAAGACAACGTCGATGCGCAGCGCGGCGAAGGCGTGTTCGCTGCGAGTATTCGCGCCCTTCAGTTGCTCAATCGCTTCGGGTATGGCGTTCCCGGTTCCGGGCTCGCACTCAATCTGGTTTACAACCCGCAGGGCCCGGTGTTGCCTCCCGCGCAGGCGCAGCTCGAGAAAGACTATCGACACTATCTCGGCGAGCAGTTCGACATCACGTTCGACAACCTTTTCGTGCTGACTAACATGCCGATCAAGCGTTTCGGCAGCACGCTCGTCTCGAAAGGACAATTCGAGGCGTATATGAATCTGCTCAAAGGTGCTTACCAGCCGCAGAATCTGGCGTCGGTCATGTGCCGCTCGCTCATTTCAGTCGACTGGCGCGGCTATGTTTACGACTGCGATTTCAACCAGATGCTCGGCTTGCCGATTTATTCGGAAGAAGGTGCCCGAACGCATCTCTCGCAGCTGACCGGTGGTGACCTTGCCGGGAACCCCATAGTCGTGAAAGACCACTGTTACGGCTGCACAGCGGGGCAAGGATCGAGCTGCGGCGGCGCGATGATTGCGAAGGCTTGATCAAGGCTCTTCAGCAGCCGGGATCGATCTTCTCCGATTGATCAGATGCCGGCATACCATTCGTAGCCTAGATCTTCCCAGTAACCGCCCTTTCCACGCCCGATGTTTCCGAAGCTCGAGACGAGCTCGATGCTCGTGATGAACTTCGCCATCTTGTAGCCGAGCTGGCGTTCGACACGCACGCGAATCGGCGCACCATTGGCGACCGGGAGCGGCGCGTCGTTCAGTTGGTACGCGAGGATCGTCTGCGGGTGATAAGCGTCTTCCATGTCGACGCTCTCGTAGTATCGGGTGCCATCATCCATCGGATCGGCACATCGGAACACCACATAACGTGCGTCGGGCGTCGGGCGAACCTGCTCGAGCAGCGTGCTCAATTGCACGCCCTTCCATTTACCAATCGCACTCCAGCCTTCGACGCAATCGTGGCGCGTGATCTGCGTCCTGCTCGGGAGCTGGCGGAGTTCCGCCAGCGAAAACGCGAGTGGCTTTTCGACGAGACCCTTCACCTCGAGTCGATAGTCCGCGAAATCGCGTGCCGCCATCGCCTGATACTGAGGGTCGTTGGGTTTGGCCGTGCCGTTGCTTCGAAACTGAGGCGAGAGATCCGCTTCGGAAAACTCCTGCGCCATCGACTTCCGGGTCGTGATGAGATGCTGCGCCGCGCTGCTCAGACTCTCGCTGATATTGAGAATCTTCGGAAACCATTCAGTACGCGACAGCCGGTCGCAGCCGCCGAGCACCAGAGCCGCAGCGCCGCCGAGCGCTCGCCTGAAAAAACGCCGCCGATCATTTGTTAGAGCCATGCGCCTTCTCCTCAGTGACCCGGTAGCGGCCCGTTATCATCGAGCGCAGATTGTTCCATACGCCGCTGATGAGAACTTCGAATACATGTATCAGCACGAAAGCCACCAGCGCCCACGCCGCGACGAAATGCAGCGTACGTGCGGACTGGCGCCCGCCGACGATATCGATCCAGCCGGGAATCACCGAATTCAGCCACGGCGACATCGCCCAGCCCATCACAATGATGAACGGCACGAGCCCGAAGATCACGACGAGATAGGCGAGCTTCTGCAATACGTTGTAGCGCTTCGAAGCTTCTCCGGAGGGGTGGCGAAAAAAAAGATGATCCTTGATCGACTGGCCGATCCCCCGCCAGTCGCTGGTCGTGGGCTTCAGGTCGCGCGCGAGGTGACGGCTCGCGATCGAATAAATCACGTAACAGATCCCATTCACGACGAAGACCCACGCGAAGAAGAAGTGCCACCCGCGAGCCATGGCGAGCCACTGGTTGTCGGGGATCGTCGACCACGACGGAAAGCCGCGCGGCGTCAGCTCACCCTTCTCGCCCGCAGAAGCACCAAATAGACCGGTGGTATCGAACTCGCGACCGAAGATGCGTGTGACGCCGACGAGCGCGCCGTTCGCGCCTTCCTTCGTCGTCATTTCAAGGATCGGTCCCGCACCCGTATATGAAGACTTGCCCCAGTACAACGCGGGGTGCGCGTTGAAGATGTTGAGACCGCTCATCAGAAGAATGGTGAGGGCGAAAACATTGATCCAGTGCATGATGCGCACCGGAACGGCGTGCCGGTAATACAGTGTGCCGGTTCCGGCCCGATCGGGATCGGTTAGGGGGTGCTCCGCAGCGTCTAAAGCCGTGCTCATGTTCCCCATGCTTTTTTCGTCATGCCCGGAAGTTATTCTACCGTGCGGG
>JBKJPI010000308.1:0-7158 GCA_046595235.1 Burkholderiales bacterium
GAAAAATGCGCGCGGCGTTCCGAACGAGCCGGCACTGTCGTACATCAGGTTCACCGCGACGCCCTGCCCTGCCTTGCGTATCAGCGCGTCCCTGAAACGACGGCCGACTTCATCGTCCTCGATGATGTAGAACTCGACGTTGACGTGATCGCGGGCGCTCTCGATCGCGGCGAACATCGCATCGTAAAACGGGGGACCGTCGCGAAGGAGAACGGCGGTATTGCCGACCGTTAGCGGTGCGCCGGCGAGCTCTTCCTCGAGGAGGATGTGACGCGTCAGAAGGTCGGAGCCGCTTTTGGCAAGGCGCGCGCGCACCGCGTCGCTGCGCTGCCTGCTGAGCTCGCCGCGCGTTCCGACGATTGTCGCTTTCCGCGCGCCTGCCCCGGGGGCTGCCCACGGGTGCACCTCTGGAAGCGTGGCGCAGCCGTAGGAAACTGCGGCAAGCATCAGGGCCAGTAAAAAACGCACGCCGGTGAACACTGAAGGCGAACGAGCCTCTTCGCCGCGTATCGTTGCGGATCGGGAATGCGCGTAGAGCGATTTCCCCGGGCGCCGGTCCAGCGCGTTTACGATTTCGGAATCCGCCACAGATAAACGTTCGACGCAGCGACCTGGGCCTTCTGCTCCGGCGCCCAGTCGCCCATGTCGAACGCATGAGATACCACGCGAGTGCCCGGCTTCAGTTCTTTGAGGAGCTTCGGCTTCAGCTTTTCGTTGAGCCGTGTCAGAAGGTACAGCGTTACGACCGTCGCCTCGCCGATGTCGGCTTCGAAAAGGTCGGCTTCGATGAACCGCACCTTGTCTCCGACCTTTGCAGCTTTCGCGTTGGCCTGCGCTTCCTTGATCCGGGTCGGATCGATGTCGATCCCAACCGAGCGTGCGCCATGTTTCTGAGCGGCCGTGATGACAATGCGTCCATCGCCGCAACCGAGATCGTAAACAACGTCTTTGGCTGTGACCTTCGCCATCTCGAGCATCTTGTCCACGACCTCGTTCGGCGTCGGCACGAAAATCACATCGGGGCTGCGGCGCACGGGCGACGTTTGCGCCTGGGCGAGGATGATCCGGCCCGGCTCGGACGCGTAACCGAGACCCGCCGCGCCGATACCTGCGAGCGCGCCGATGAACGTTCTGCGATGCATGCTGTTACTCCTTCGAAGGATGCGCTCGAAGCGCGCGCGCAAGCTTAGCAGAGTACGGTGGCGCGTTCACGGCACCCTGACCGCGTTCATCCTTGCGATGAGGGCCTGGGTGCGCCGTTGCAGATAGGCCGTGTTTCGTCCCGGCGTATAACGGCGGGGACTCGGCACCATGGCAGCGAGACGCGCGGCCTGTTCGGCGTCGAGCTCAGCCGCGCCCACGCCGAAGTGATGACGCGCGGCGGCTTCCGCACCGAAGACGCCATCGCCCCACTCGATCACGTTGAGGTAAAGCTCGAAGATGCGGCGCTTGTCCATGATCACTTCGAGCATGACGGTAATTGCAGCCTCCTGCGCCTTGCGCCAGAACGCGCGATCACCCGAGAGGAACAGATTCTTTGCAAGCTGCTGGGTGATGGTCGAGCCGCCGGCGACCACCTCGCCTTCGCGTACGTTCTTTTCGTATGCCTTGCGAATGCCGTCCCAATCGAATCCGTCGTGGTTCAGGAAGCCCGAATCCTCAGCTGCAATGACCGCGCGTTTCAGATGTAGCGACACTGACCGATACGGAACCCACTGGTATTGCAGCCGTGCGTCGGGACGCTCTTCGCGCAGGTGCTCGAGGCGTGAGCGCATGAAGGCGGTGGAGTCGGGGTTCTGCACCGTCCAGGACCACACGCACGAAAGAAACCAGAACTGCAGAAGAGTCAGCGCAATCAGCCCAAGGAGGATCAACCGCCACGCGAATCTCCAGATGAACGTCAAAGGGCGCGAAGCCGGGCGATCAGCTTCGTGGTATCAGGGCGCACGCCGCGCCAGACAAGGAAGGATTCTGCGGCCTGCTCCACGAGCATCCCGGTCCCGTCCGCGGTCATGGCGCCTTGTCCTTCTGCAAACGCCATGAACGGCGTGATCCTGCCATACACCATGTCATAGGCGAGTGCCCCGTTTTCGAAGATGCCGGCGGGGAGCGCCGGCATTTCTCCGGCCAGTCCTGCCGAGGTGGCATTGATCACGACGTCGAACCGCTCACCGGCAAGGCTTTCGTATCGCGCCGCCTGCAGACCGTCAGCATTCGGGTGGGCGCGCGAGAAGTGTTCGCACAGCGCCGCGGCCTTTTCGACCGTGCGGTTCGCGACGACCAGTTTCGCCGGCGCTTCATCGAGCAGCGCAGCGCAAACCGCGTAGGACGCGCCGCCCGCACCCATGAGGAGAACGCGCCGGGCGTCCAACACGCATTGAAGATTCAATGTAAGGTCACGCACGAGTCCGACGCCGTCCGTCGTGTCGCCATGGATGACCCCATCCGCAAAAGCCAGCGTATTCACCGACAGCGCCTGCTCGGCGCGCGGCGTCCGCTTTTGCGAGAGCGCGAAGGCCCGGTGCTTGAAGGGAACGGTCACGTTGAGACCGCGCCCGCCTGCGGCATGAAATCGCGCGACTTCGGCTTCGAACGCGTCGATCCCGGCGAACAGCACGCCGTACGACAAATCCTGAGCCGTCTCACGTGCGAATTCGCTGTGAATGAGCGGGGACTTGCTGTGTGCCACCGGATTGCCGATGACTGCGTAAAGATCCGGCATCGTTCCTTTCAACGCTCGCGCGCGAAGAGCGTCCGAGTTGAGCGCGTTATTCGGAAACGAAGCGCTCGGCCGCAGTGAAGGTCCACGTGCGGGTGATGTGCAGAACGTCGACGTCCTTCGCGATAGCGGACGGAAACGGCGAGAAAGGCGCTGCAAGCTGGACGATGCGCCGGGCAGCGTCGTCCAGTATCTTGTGACCTGACGGCACATTGATGTCCACCTGCTCGACAGTTCCGTCAGCCTTGATCGCCACCGTCACCACCAGCCGCCCGCGGATGCGCTGATCGCGCGCGCCTTGCGGATAATTGAGGTCGCCGACGCGCTCGATTTTCTGCCGCCAGTCGTCGATATATCGCGCGAATCGCATCTCCTGCGTACGCGAGCCTATGAAACGCCTGCGGGGCCTTTCCTGATAGGCATCCCACTCACGCGAAATCTTGGCATCGAGCCGGGCAATTTCCACGCTTCTCTGCATGATGTCGGAGGCACTCGGCTCCGCACGGCTTTCCGCAACCGTATCGGGCGTTGCTTTCGCGGGAGGCGCGCTTTGCACCTGGGCCCTGGACTTCGACTGCGTCATCACCTGCCGCGCTTCACGTTCGAGATGCTCCACCCGCTTCAGCGCAACCTTCACCTCCGCATCGGACTTCTGCGATGGCAACGCCGGCAGCGGCGACTGCGCCTGGCGCTTCTCGCTGACGTTGCCACCGCCGTCCAGGTTGTGCTGCGCCAGAGCGTCTGCGACTACCGGCTTCGTCGGCGACTTCGCGTTGACGAGCACGACCTCCAGTGACCGATCCGACCGGTCGGGCTTCGGCTTCTGAATCATCTGCAGGCCGACGCCAAAGATCAGGAAGAGGTGCAGTCCCACCGACACGAAAAGCGCCGTGCGCATGCGTCCGGTCATCGCGAACGCCGCGGTGGCACGCTCGAGCGCGCCGAACCGGCCCTCGAGCTCCAGGATTCGCGCATCGACGCTCTCGAGCACCGCCTGTCTGCGCGCGTGGCGTGCGTGCTTCGCGCGCCGCGGCAGCCGCATGACCCTGCGTAATGCCTTCGATGCCATGTCGGCATTGTACAGAAGCGCTGCCGGACCGAACTTCAGGAGAGCTGCACGGCGCTCGCGGCTTCGGTGTCGTCGAGTGCGGGCGCCGGATCAGGCGTTCCGGTCTCCGCTTTGAATTCGGAGTGAAACGTGAGCTCTATGAGATCGATGTGGGTCACTTCGATCAGCACATGCGTGCCCGGCGCTACCGATGCAGGTGCTGAGGGCACGCGCGCGACGAGTGGAAGTGCATCGAAGCGGCAGAGATTCTCGCGCAGCACGGTCGCGCCGATACTGACGACGTTTTCCTGCAACAGCCAGCGCAGGCACCAGTACCGCTCCATCGAACGCTGAAACTCGTTGTATGCGTCGTAAGCCGATTCGAATTCGCGCATAACGGCGGGCAGGCGTTCGTCGCCGGCGCTGTACACCGGTGATTCGCCGCGAGCGAGGGCGATGAGCTGCCGCTGGTTCACGAGGTCGATGTAGCGCCGAAGCGGCGAGCTCGCCCATACGTATTGCGGTACGCCGAGGCCAACGTGAGCGCCGGGGATGGTGCTCATGCGCACCTTGCCTCCACCCTGCACGCGGTAAATGGCCGATGTGTCGCTGCCGGCAAGCGCCCGGCCCCATTCGCTGTTGGCGAAGATCATGAGCTCGGAGACGAGCTTGTCGATCGGGGTGCCGCGTTCGCGCAAGGTGATCTCCACCCGCTCATTGACGACACTGAAGCTGTACTCCGGTCGCTGCTCGCCTTCGGGCGCGCCGCCGCGCCGCGCCTGCTCCAGACTGACCACCCATGAATGGAGCCAGCTGAGCTCGGCCGCATGGACGTGATCGATCATGCCGGCGGCGACGGTCGCCTTGTTGAAGACTTTCTCGAGCGCGTCGTGGCGCAGGTTGCCGGCAATCCGCACGCGCTCGACGCGCGTTTCTTTCGCGACGACCTCGTAGCCGGGAGTAACTTCGGCATAAAGTGAAAGTGCCGGACACTCGCGGGTCGCGGCCAGCGAGTATTGCTCGATCGCCGGCGCGGCGAGCATGGTGATCTTGCCGCCCGGAAAATAAACCGTGGAGAGCCGGTCCCGCGCGGCCGCGTCGCCTGCGCCTTCAGCCGGCAGTCCGAGTGCGGGGGCGGCGATGTGGATACCCACACGCTGGTTGCCGTTCGGCAGCGCAGTCACCGAAAATGCGTCGTCGATCTCCGTCGTCGACGCATCGTCGATACTGAAAGCAACCGCGTCGGAGAGTGGAAGTTCCCCCGGCGCTTCGAGCACGAGCAGCCCATCGGGCTCGGCACCGTGCGGGAAATGCTCGAAGAGGAAGCGCCGGAGATGAAAGTCCTGCGTCGAAGCGAGACCGCCGCAGCGCGCGATCACGTGCGCGGGTGAGAGCTTCGCCGACACGCTCGCTTCTTCGAGCGCTTTCCACTCGATCGAATTCTTGTCGGGCTTGAAGAGCAGCGTGTCGAGCTGTGGCCTCAGCGCTTCAGGCAACACACCGGCGGAAAGCTGCGCCACGTACTCGGCCCTGGTCGCGGCCTGCTGCTTCTTGCGCTCGACGCTCGCAAGCGCGGCTTTGAGCGCGTCGTCGGGCGCAGCCTTGTAACGCCCCTTGCCGCGCTTGTAGAAATACATCGGTGCGCCATGGAGCTTCAGGAGAACCCCGGCGGCTTCTACCGGCGTCGGTGGACGGCCGTAGTACTCGCTTGACAGCGCATCGAAGCCGAACTCTTCGCCACTCGAGCATTGCCACAGGAAGTCGAGATCCAGCGCATCCGCCGCGCGCTGCGCCTGCGGCATGAAGTCGCCGATTCCCGGCTGGTCGAACCGCAGAAGCACACCGGCGTTCTTGATCTTCGAACGCTTGCCGTGAGGCGCCTCGACCTGGAGCGTGGCGGTGTTGTCCGCGAGCACACAACCGACTTTGAGGGTGCCTTCCTCTTCGTAGAAAACGTTCACGGGGGCTGTTATCGCGTGGCGGGTGGATGCCGAAGCGGCCACGGTGAAATAGAAGGGCGCAGCAGAAAGCCGCGCCCGGGATTATACCGGGCGCGGGGCGGCCCCCTCAGTCGCGACTTACTTGTCGGAGAGCTCGAGCACCTCGTGCGCATCAGTTTCGATAATCGCCGCAGGACCACCGCCGGACTGGATGTCACCGCTGACGAGATGGAAGCGGTTGCCGATGATGTCGCCTGCGAGACCGTGACGGGCGAACTCCATCGGCGGCAGTGTGTGCCATTCATTGGTGCGTGGATCGTACGCTTCGACTTTGCGGAAGGTTGCGGACATCGTTGCGGTTCGTGTCTCACCACCTGCGACGTAGATGCGTCCGCGATGCGTGCCCCAGGCGGTCGCGCTGCGCGCGGTCGGCATCGGCGCTTTGAGCGAGCCCCACTGATCGGTCGCCGGATCGTACTCTTCCACGATGTCGATGTTGCTGGCGCGCGTAATGAAAGCGGCGCCGATGCGCCCGCCGATCACGTACACCTTGTTGTTCACCACGCCAACCGCGGCGTGGTTACGCGCGGTCGGCATGGTGCTGCGCTTTTCCCACGTGTTTGTCTTTGGATCGTAGACTTCGTTGACGTCGAGCGCACGATGCGGGCGTGCAGGATGGGCAGCCGTCTCCTTCGACCCCGGATGAAGGCCCGCGCCTCCGATCAGATAGATTTTCCCGCCCACCACGGCCGCAACGGCCGAGCCGCGCTTCGTCGGAACCGGGGCAAGCGCTTTCCACGAGTCGTTGCGCGGATCGTACTCCCACGCATTGTCGATCGGCACCCAAGCCGTCGGACCCTTCTCGGGCTTGGTGAATCCTCCGAGGACGTAGATCTTCCCGTCGAGCTCTGCGAGGGCGACGTGGTGCGAGAGCAGCGCCATGTTGCGCTTCTTGGTCCATCCGTCGTTCGCCGGATCGTATTCGTAGACCATGCCCTGCGGGGTCCAGCCGGGCGCAAGCCCGCCCATTACATAGAGCTTGCCTCCGGAGGCGATGCCGTAAACCTCTTCCGCAGGCTGCGGAAACGGCGCCGCCTTGACCCACTTCTGCGCGTGGGCGGCGGACGTAAGCAGGATGATCGCAGCGAAAGCGGCGAGTGCTACGCGAACGGCGGACGAAACGGACATCGTTCCCCTCCCATGTTTTACAGCTACAGCCCTGCCTTGAAACTGTGCCCGAATCCTGAATTACCGAATCCTGTTTTGCTGATTATGCGGCAAGCACACCGCAGAACGCGAGCGCGCGGTCGAGGTAACGACCGAAGTCGTCGAAGCCGTGGTCACCGCCCTCAATCACGAGCGCCTGACAGCCGCGATACTTCTCCACGCCGTCACGATAATCGAGCACTTCGTCGCCCGTGCGAGTGACAAGAAGGTAGTGCGACGGGGTG
>JBKJPI010000553.1:0-12653 GCA_046595235.1 Burkholderiales bacterium
GGAGCTGCAGACTCCGCCCAGATCGGGCAGGCTAGGGCCGCCGCGCGGGGCAGGCTGCGGTGGGTGCATCGCCGCTCCTCGAACCGGGCGGGCGAATGTCGCGCCGACGCACCCACCACAGCCTGCTAGATGCGAAGCAGCTTCTTCGCGTTCTCCCCGAGAATCATCTGCTTCTGTTCTTCAGACAGCGTCTTCATTTCCGTCACGATCTTCACCGGCTCTTCGTACGCGATGTCGAAGCAGTAGTCGCTCCCCATCATGATGCGGTCGGCGCCGACGAGATCGACCAGGTCCTGCAGGATCTTCGGGTCGTAGCTGATCGTGTCGTAGGTGAAGCGTTTCAGGTATTCGCTGGGCGGCCGCGGGATCGTTTTGCATTCCTGACGCGTATGGAAGCCGCGGTCGAGTCGCCCCCGCAGGATCGGCAGCGCGCCGCCGGCGTGCGGCAGTGAGATCTCGAGCTTCGGAAATGCGTCGAGCACACCCCCGTAGATGAGGTGCGAGGCTGCGAGTGCGGTTTCGAAAGGATTGCCGCACAGGTTGATGAGGTAGAACTGCTTCATGCGCTCGTTGTTGATCATCATCGGGTGCAGGAAGAGCGGAAGCCCCAGTTCTTCGAGCCGCTCATAGACTGGGAAGAAGCTGCGGTCAGAGAGATCGCGGTCTCGCACGACCGTGGCGATATACACGCCACGGATTCCAGGCAGCTTCGCCGCGCGCTCGAGTTCCTCCAGCGCGAGCTTCGCGTTCTGGAATGGCAGGCACGCAAAACCGAAGAGGCGTTCGGGATGTTTTACGTGCGCGGCGCTTGCGGCATCGTTGAACGCCATCGAGAGCTGCATGCCGAGATCGTCGTCGGCCCAGTACACCATCGGTTGCGTGAGCGAAAGGACGTGGACCTTCACGCCTTGCCTGTCCATCTCCTTGAGGCGCGCATCTAGATCGATGAACAGCGGCGTGATCGGACCTGTGCGCAGCGCGATGCCGACCTGGATGAACGTGCGCCCCTGCGCGTCCTGCATGACTGTCGTCCCGACACGCTGCCCGTGCTTCGCAATCAAATCGATGTAGGACTGCGGAAAGTAGTGCGCGTGGGTATCGATGGTAGGCGCTTGAGGCACAGCATTTCTCCGTGTGGGTTATTCGGGGCAGTGCGAATGTTAAGTCAGGGCGATTCGCGATTACCAGCCGGCTTCGCGGCAAAGCGCTCGCGGTAGCGGCTTCGGCAGTTCACGAGGGTCTCGATCTTCTCTGCGTCCGGCGCTTCGTGCCAGGCGCAGATTTCAGTCAGGGATCGATGGCAGCCGAGGCAGATGTCTTTCTCATCGAGGCAGCAGTTGCGAACGCACGGAGATGGCACGTCCTGCACGGATTCGTCGCGTTCCTCGCTCAATCGGCTCTCGCTCCCGACTCGTTATGGGATGCTGTCATCGTCGTTACCCCCCAAGGCGATTTCAGCGTAGCACGTGCACAAGCGGCGGTGCTAGGCGGCTCGCGCTAGCGTGAGCTATTCTTCGACACCCCGTACAGTAATTCCCAGGAGCATACATGGCGATCCCCACCAACGACGGCTATTACGAAGCGCTGTGGCCTCGCAGTCCTCGCCAGGTGCAGCTGCAGCCGCTCGCGAAGCGCCTCGACACGCTGGAAGGAAAAACGATTGCACAGCTCTGGGATTTCGTCTTCCGCGGGGACGAAGTTTATTCGTTGCTCGAAGAGGGCTTGAAGGAGCGATACCCGAACATCAAGTGGGTGAACTACAAGGAGTTCGGAAACACCCACGGCGGCGAGGAGCGCGAAGTCGTCGCGTCGCTCGCGCGGCGCTTCAAGGAGCTCAAGGTCGACGCGGCCATTTCCGGAATGGGTTGTTGAGGAAGCTGCACGCCCGCCGTGTTGCGGGCAAGTGTTGCAGCCGAAGCCGCCGGAGTGCCTTCTTCGACACTCGTGTGCGACGGCTTTCTTGGGCTGGCCGCGAATAGTTCGGTCGGGCTCGGCGCGCCGAACATTCCAATTGCCACGGTGCCCGGCCACACCGGCGTCCAGAGCAAGGAAGAGCTTCGCCGCAATATTCTCGGCGTGACTGTTGACAACGTGATTCGTAATCTCACGGGTGAGGCTGCGACGGCGACCGAGGAATCCGAACCCAGGGCGCGCGACATCGTCGTCAAAGGCGGTTTCGAGGACGTAAACCGGTACTTCTACGAAAACGAGCTCGGTGACGGTCTTCCCATCGTGCCGCCGACGCGTGAGCGCGTCGAGCAGTTCCTGCGCTATACCGATCGCGATCCCGATGAAGTCCTCGGAATCCTCCTGCCCGACAGCCGCGGTGCAAGCATCTGGAGTATCGCTGTGAACGGCGTCATGGCGGGCTGCAGGCCGGAATACATGCCGGTGCTCGTCGCGTGTGTGGAAGCGATGGCCGATCCTTATTACGGCGTCGAGCACAGCGGCAACACGCCGGGCGGCGAAACGCTGATCGTGCTGAACGGCCCGATCGTGAAAGCGCTCGGCTTCAACTATACGCAGGGCGTCATGCGTGACGGTTTCATCGCGAACACGTCGGTAGGGCGTTTCTGGCGGCTCTACCTGCGCAACGTCGCGGGTTTCCTTCCGCACAAAAATGACAAGGCCACTTTCGGCAATACCTGGCGTGTGGTGGTGCCCGAGAACGAAGACGTCGTGAAGGAGATCGGGTGGGAGCCGCTGAGCACGGACATGGGATTTGCCGCTGGCGACAACACCGTCACGATCTCGCGCTTCACCGGCGGCAACCACATCTCGTCGATCTCCGGGAGCACGCCCGAAGAGATGCTGCCGTACCTTGCCGATGCCGTGGTGCGTCAGTATTCGTGGCAGATCATGTTCACTGTCGGGCAGGGTATGGGAACGCTGCGCCCGCTGATACTTCTGGGGCCGATCATCGCGCGCGCGATCGGTGCGTGGAAATGGAGTAAGTCACAGCTGAGGGAATACCTGTACGAGCATGCGCGGATGCCTGCGCACCAGTACGAGCGGATCCTTCGCGACTGGACGATGAAGCCCACGTGGAATCTGGAAGAGGAAGTGCGGCTCGGGCGCGTGCCGAAAGTGTTCTTCGAATCGAACGACCCGAACCGCATGGTGCCGCTGGTGTGGGAGCCTGATGACTACATGATCGTCGTGACGGGTGACCCCGCGCGAAACAGTGCGTATGTCTTCGCGCACAACGGCGTGCTCGGCTATCCGGTGACGAAGAAGATCAGCGCAGCGCCGGCTGCAACGAAGGCGTCCACCCGCGAGAAAGACGCGCATGTCGCTGCGTCGTAGGCGGGATGTGTGGGATGTCGTGGTGGTCGGCGGAGGCATCGGCGGGCTCACGGCTGCGTGGTATTGCGCACGGCGTGGAATGCCGACGGCGCTTCTCGAGCGGGAGGGGCTGCTCGGGGGGCAGGTCGCAACCGTGAACGCGATTGACGACTGGCCTTCCGTTCACGAAGTCTCGGGTGTCGAGCTTGCGACAACGATGAACGAGAGGCTCGGCAACAACTCAGTCGAGGTCAGTCACGATCCTGTCGAGTCGGTGCACCCCGGCGGCGCGAGCGGGTTCGTGATCGTGAAGACGCAGAAGCGCACGCTGAGAGCCCGCCGAGTGATTGCGGCAGCCGGCGCCAATCTGCGCGTGCTCGATGCACCCGGGGCTGAAGCGCTGCAAGGTAAAGGCGTCTCGCAGTGCGCGCATTGCGATGGCTTTTTTTTCAGGGGCCAGGACGTGGTCGTCGTCGGCGGCGGCGATTCAGCGCTGCAGGAGGCGCTCGTGCTTGCGCCATTGGTGCGCACCGTTACGATTGTCGTGCGCGCGAGGCTCCGCGCAAAACGTGCCTACGTGGAGCGCGCCGCGAATTCGGCCAACGTGAAATTCATATGGGATTCCCAAGTCGAGGCAGTGCTCGGCAACGGAACGGTGAATGGCGTGCGCCTCAAGAACGTAAAGACACAGAAAACCACCGAGCTCGCATGTACAGGTGTCTTCCCGTTCATCGGCGTCGAACCGAACACCGCGTTCCTGCCGCCGTCCATACGGCGCGATGACAGCGGCCGGGTACTCACCGACGAGCGCATGCGCACGGCAGAGCCTTCGATCTTCGCAATCGGCGCGCTGCGCGCAGGCTATTCCGGCGAGCTCACGGGCGCGGCGGGCGAGGCCGCGCTCGCAGCGGCGACGATCGCGACCGACCTGGCGCACTAGAGGCAAAACCTTCCCCCTTACCCCAACCCTCTCCCCGAATGGGGCGACGGCGTGTTTGAGAAGACCTTCCCCTCACCCCAACCCCTGATGTTTCCCCGGCTTTTCCGATTGAAAAGCTGTACAAAACAATGAAGTGGATATAAGTTGAACAGAAACGGCGTGTGCATGAGCGATTTTTTCTCTGCGGTTGGGACCAACCAACGTGGAGATTGTCATGCACACGCACGCGAAGAAGATTGTAAAGAAATTCGTTCGTCAGCACTTGAGTCTGATCCACGCGGCACGACGCGAGTTGTTGTGCGCAGCGGTGAGCGCTGTGATGTGCGGACACTTGCTAAGTTTGTCGCGGCTGGCGCGTGCATTGATGGGTCAAAGCACCCAGAAGGCGGCGCTCAAGCGGGTGGATCGGCTGATGGGCAACGCGCGCATTGGCCAGGAAGCCGAAGTTGTCGCAGCCGCGCTGCTGCGCACGTTGTGCCAAGGCGGGCAACCGTTGGTAATCGCGGTGGACTGGTCGGCAGTGGCTCCGGACGGCGCGTTCGTGGAGCTGCGTGCGAGTGCCACGCGCACCGGCATGGGACGCGGACTGACGATCTATCAGCAGGTCTATCCAGAATCGAAGCTGGGCAACGCGCGCGCGGAGCGCGTGCTGCTGAAGAGGCTGCACGGATGGGTGCCTGCGGGGGTGCAGGTGATCATCACGACAGATGCCGGGTTTCGCCGCCCGTGGTTTATTCAAGTCGAGCGCTTGGGCTGGTCGTGGATCGGGCGCATTCGCAGCGGCGTGTGTGTTTCGCGCGACGGTACCGATTGGAAGGAAGCCCACGCATGGTTCGCAAAAGCCACCGGCAAAGCCTGTCGCTGGAGCGAGTGCCGGCTCACGCGCCAATTCCGCTTCGCCTGCGACATGGTGCTCTACCGGCGTCGCACAGTGGGTGCCGCGCGTTATGGCCGCGCCGGTCACGGCTCGACGCCGAAGGCGCGCCGAGAAGCGAAAGCCGGCGCCCGCGAACCGTGGCTGCTCGCGCACTCGGCGCAACTTCGCAGCTTTCGCGCAGAAGAAATCGTGGCCCTGTATGGGCTGCGCATGCAGATCGAGGAGAATTTCCGCGACACCAAGGCCACGCCGTTGGGCATGGGACTCGAGGTCAGTCAATCGCGCTCGGCGCCACGGTTACATGCGTTGCTTCTGATCGGGACTTTGGCGGCGTTTCTGCTCTGGCACATCGGACAGTTGGCCGAGGCCGAAGGGCTGCACCTGCGATTCAAAGCCACTACCCGTCTCACCCGTGAAATATCGATCATCACCCTGGCGAAACTATTGTGTGCTCTGGATTCACTACCATTGACCACTCTTGCCATACAGGCGCTCAATGAACGGCTCGGATTACAAACATGAAAGCCGGGGAAACATCAGCCCTAACCCTCTCCCCGACATGCGGGGCGAGGGCAGGTTTGTTTGTTCCTTCTCTCCGGTATGCGGGGCGACGGCAGGTTCGTGTTTGTTCCCTCTCCCTGGCGCAGGGAGAGGGTAGGGTGAGGGGAAACTAAACGTATCAACCCATCAGGCTGAACTTGTTGACCCGCCGGGTCATAGTTGGTTTCATCAACATAAAGATTGCCCGGTAATCAACCGCGAGGCTGTGTGGCCCTCGCCAAAGACGCCACCGACGCCGGCCTCGATCTCCTCCTACGTTGCCTGCCGGCCCCACTGGCTGAGGAACTTGCCGTCTTTGTGTAATTGCCGACGGTGCCGCCGGGGGTTTCGCGGGGATCGTCCATAACCTGAGGCGGGCCCTGATTTTGCAATTACGACGGGTTATTACATTTCAGGGCCGTGATCGATGACACCGCTGGCAGTTCGCAGGCTGGGCAATTTTAAATCCGCTGGTGCTGTCGCGGCCGCACAGGCGCAATCCGGCCTCTGGCCGGGCGGCTCCGCGCTCGAATGGCAGGGATCCGTGCAGCACGCGCCAGCGAAGACTTCCGGTTACGCTGCCGCACTCGCTCGCTTTACCGTACTGAGTCGTCTGCCTGCGCTCGATGAGCAGCTTGCGGCGGAGCCATCGCTGAGTCATTCATTCGACGAGGCACTCGATTCATCGCTGAAGGAAGCGTACGCCCTCGAAGGGCCTGAAGCGACTGCCGCCCACCTCTTCCTCCAGCGCGTGCTCTATGCGATCAACCGGCTGAAGCTTTTCTGGTACGACGATCTCGACAATTACGACAACGAGCGCAGCCTCTATTTGCGCAGTGTGCGCGAGCGGATTGAAACACGCTGGCAGCGCTGGGAAATGGAGAAGCACGCCACCGTCACGCTGCGTAATCTCGACGTAAGCAGCGCGCTGCGCGAGCGCGCGGCAGCCGATCTCAACCCGCCGCTTTCTGCCAACGGGCGCTTCTTTCGTGATGAGGCCGGTGATCCTGCGTATCGTGCGCTGCTCGAGATCGCTTCACTCGACGGGTTGGTCGAGGCTAGCCAGCTTTCACGCACCCTCGGAGGCGTAAGCAACGAAGTGCATTCGATGCTGACGCGGCTCCTGCTCGAGGAATACGGCTATGGCCGGCTGCCTCGGAAACATTCGTCCTATTTCGCGACGATGTTGACGGAGCTCGGCATGGACACGACACCGGAAGCCTACTTCGACCGCGTGCCGTGGCCGGTACTCGCCGCCATCAACCACAGCTTCCTTTTGTCCGAACGTAAACGCCATTTTCTGCGCTACATCGGCGGGCTTCTGTATACCGAGATTTCGGTGCCGGCCGCGTTCAGTGCCTACCATGCGTGCGCGCAGCGCCTCGGGTATGGCGAAAGTGCGATGGCATACTGGGACTTGCATATCAAGGAAGACGAACGTCACGGTCGCTGGATGCTGAACGACATCGCGTTGCCGCTCGCGCGTCAGTTTCCCCGGCACGCGTGGGAGCTCGTCCTGGGTTACGACCAGCAGCGTCTCTTCAGCGAGCGCGCCGGCGCTGCAGTTGCTGCGGCAGCGCGCGAAGCAGACGACGAGGCGTTGGCGTTTACCGGTCGAGTCAAAGAGGCTCGCGCCTGAACAGTCGGCTGCGCTGCACGTAGCACCTACCCGTCGGACCCACGGCCACATCGAGCGTCGACCCGGTCGAAGACATGGGCCGAAGCTTTCGCGCGCTGTCAACAAAACGCGCATTGATGCGTTGAACGAGGCTACTGTGCGCGCAGTCAATGCCACAGGCGAGGCGTACCTCACGCACACGAAGCTCGGCGAAAAAACTGTAATCCGGCTCGCTATCGGAAACGTGCTCACAACACAGCAGCACGTCGAGGCCGGCTGGGCGATGATCAGGGAGAAATCCCGCAGTCCCGGTATCACCGGAAGCGTTTGAACTTAAACGCTAAGGATCCGCAGGAATAGCGTGTAAACTGCAGCCCGTTATCCCCGTCGTTAGGTTCACGGAGTATTGATGAAACAGGCTCGCGTTGTATCGGTAACGAATCCCGGTGCCGGCGGTTTCGGTTACGAGTGGAAGTGGCTCACGGAAGACGGGCGCACGCAGTCTCCCACGACGTTTCCATATTTCTACGAATGCGTTGAAGATGCACGGCGCAACGGTTACGCCGTCGAGCTCGTGCCGGCGGGCGCGCTGAACGGCGGCTTCCAGCTCGGCCTCAAGTAACGACTATTACGACCCGCTCGCCCGCTTCAAGCGTGCCGCTCCCGCAGTGCGCGCGCCGCTTCGGCTTCCGCCCTAAGCTTTAGAAAAACCTCATCGATATCCACTTTCGCGGCTGAACCGGGCGCGAAACCGCAATCCGGATTCAACGTGATGCGCTTCGCCTCGACGCGCTGAAGCGCGCGCTCGATGCGTGCAACGATGCGCGCCGCATCTTCTGTCGCACCCGGTGTGACGTCAACCACGCCCAGGCCGAGCTCGAAGTCGGGCCTGAGACGCGCAAGACTTTCAAGATCGTCTGCGCCCGCAGCCGTGAACTCCATCGTAAGGTGCTGCACCTTGAGCCGGTTGAGCTGAGGGAGGATCGGGCCATAGGTTCCAGCGTGGTGTTTCTCACCGCGGACCCGCGCACCCGCACGGCGGCAGAGGTGAACCGCGAACGTGATGCCCTTGAAGCCTTCGACGAGCGCATTCGTCATCTCGACCGCGAAGTCGGCTGAGCGGTCAGGATCTTCGTAGGTCTTCCGCACGTCGGGATCGACGAAGAGGCAAAGATGCGGGTCGTCGATCTGGACGATGTCGATGCCGATCTTCTGAATGAGCTCGATTTCGCGGCGCAAAGGCTCAACGCAGGCGCGCACGAAATCGTCGCGCTTCGGGTATGCCTTCTTCGAGCGCTCCGCGTCCCAGAGGCGCTCGCCGAGCAGACCCGGCGCGGGAAGCGTGATCTTCGTCCCCACGCGTGCGACGCTTTTCAGGAACTTCGCTTCGGCGGCGATGAAGCCGGGCTCCTTGGGGGTGAGCTTCTCGGTCACGACTGTCCACGGCCGGCCGTCTGCCGGATTTACTTCGAGCGTGAAGCCGTGTGCGAGCTCGGCAATGACGCCGATGTAAGAGCGGCGCCGCCACTCGCCATCGGTCACGACGTCGAGCCCGGCGCACTCCTGCATCGAGACGGCATAACGAACCGCCGCGTCCATTGCGTGTTCATCCGCGTCGTTCCACTCCGGTTTTTGGATGAGCTCGCGTACATGAAGCGGCCGCGGCATCGAGCCCACGACGGAAGCCGGAAACATCGGTAGTTTCGTGGTCATAGCGCCCATCCCCTTTGTGCGAGGTCGAGATCTTCCTGCGTATCGATCTCACGATATTGCCCGTGAGTATCCGCATGACCGAATTCGACGCCTTGCTCGATCATGTCCTGGAACATGTGGATGAGGTAAGCCTTCTGAAATTCTGCCGCCTCGCGATAGGGCTTCCCCCAGCACTCGCTCTTTCGCCGCTGGTAGTGCTCGCGCAGCCGCTCTGCGCCGCGCGTGCTGAATTTGGCCACGCCGATGAATTCACCAGTCGCTTCTTCGTACGGGATGCCGCGGTGAACGCGCACGACCCGCCCGTTCTTCATGAGGGCCTTTTCGGCGTCGTGCGGCGGATGCTGCGTCCGCGGCTTGTAGTGCGTGCGCCAGTCAGTGTCCATTCCAAGTGCGATGTCCGCGGGTGAAGCGATGAGGTCCGCTACGACGTTCTTCGTAAAAAGAATATCTGAGTAGCTGGTGACGAACGGCTCGTCCATCAGATCCTCCGCGCACATGAGCGATACCAGGATGTTGTTGTTTTCCCAGTCGGCGTTCTCACGAAATATGAAGTGCGGGTACTCGCGCTTTACCGCGTCGATCCGGTATCCGCCGATAAAGCATATTTCGGTGACACCGCCTTGTGTTAGCGCGTCGACCGTCCAGTCGAGGATGCGTTTGCCGCGGATCTCCGCGAAGCACTTCGGCGCATTTTCTGTCGTCGGCATGAGGCGGCGGCCGCGGCCGGCGCCGATGATGATGGCCCGCATGAATTATTGTTCTCCCCCTTTTGTCGAGGTCGATCATCGTGGAACGCAAGCGGAAAATCAATGTGTGCGCACGGCATCAGGGCCCGTCGTCCGGTAATGCGGTGCGCGGATAGCCCGGCTGCCTGCGGATGCGGCCTTTCTTGACAGCGGTTGCACAGTTCGGCCACCATCGACCGCCCGAAAAGAGAGGCTGGATGCTCAAGATCAACCGCTTGACGAAGTCGTTCGGATCGCTTGTAGCAGTTGACGACCTCTCCTTCGAAGTTCCGCGCGGGCAAATGCTCGGCGTGATCGGCCGCTCCGGCGCGGGCAAGTCGACGCTGTTGCGAATGATCAACCGTCTGGTCGAGCCCACCGGCGGCGGCATCTTCTGTGAAGACGCGCCGCGCCCCGACGGAGACGTCCGTGCCCTGCGAGGCGGCGACCTTTGTCTGTGGCGTCAGCGCTGCGCGATGGTGTTCCAGCAGTTCAACCTCGTACCGCGCCTCGACGTGATGACAAATGTGCTGATGGGGCGCTTGAGCTACCAATCCACGTTCCGGTCACTCTTCACCCTTTTTACGGCGCAGGAGCGCGCGCTCGCCGTGATGATGCTCGATCGCGTGGAGATGGCACCTTTCATATTGAAACGTGCGGACACGCTTTCCGGCGGCCAGCAACAGCGTGTCGCGATCGCAAGGGCGCTCGTTCAGGAACCCAAACTTCTGCTTGCGGATGAGCCGATCGCCTCGCTCGACCCGCGCAGCGCAGCACGCGTGATGGAGATTCTTCGCACCATCAATCGCGAAGACGGCATCACGGTCGTCTGCAACCTGCACACGCTCGACACCGCGCGCACGTACTGCGATCGCCTGATCGGACTTCGCGCCGGAAGGATCGTCTTTGATGGCCTGCCGGGTGAGCTCGACCGTGCGGTGATTCAGGATATCTATGGCGTGGACGGGGAGGCCGACATCGACGAGACCGTCACCTCGACCGCGCTGCCGCTCGCCGGAAAGGTGAGCCTGGAAAGCGCATGAGCAGCCGTCAGACTTGAGTTGCACAACACTGGGGAGAAATGAAAATGAAAATGACAAAACTGCTGACGGGTGTCCTGGCGCTGGCGGCCGCGCTGACAAGCACGATAGCGACGGCGCAGACCACCGACTGGCGCAAGCAGTACCCGAAGTTCCGCTACGGCGTTCAGGCGGTGGAGACTCAGGCCGCCGCGACGTCGCGCTACAAAGCGTTCGGCGAATACGTAAAGAAGAAGCTCGGCGTCGAGCTCGAGCTCTTCCTCTCCGCGGAATACGCGGGGGTCATTCAGGCGATCGGCGCGAAGCAGCTCGAAGTCATGGACATGGGCGCTGCCGGCTACGCCGCGGCGTGGTTGGAGACCAAAGGTGGCGTTGAGCCGCTCGCGGTTCCAACCAATAACGACGGCACGATCGGTTATTACGCCGTCGCGTTCGTGCGCGCAGACAGCCCTTACAAGACCCTGAACGACCTCAAGGGAAAAACGTGGGCGTGGGTCGAGCCGAACTCTTCTTCCGGCTACATCTTCCCGCTCGTCGGTTTTCGCGCGATGGGGCTGGAGCCTGAGAAACACTTCGGCAAGGTTGTTTTCTCCGGTGGTCACGAGCAGAGCATCATCGGCGTGCTCGACAAAGCCTACGACGGCGCGATCACGTGGACCAACGACATCGAGAAGCACACCCGCGGCGGTCTCCACATGATGCTTTCGCGTGGCGTCCTCAAGAAAGAAGACATCCGCATCATCTGGGTCTCCGAGCTCATACCCAATCCTGTCATTGCAATCCGCTCGGATCTCCCGCCACAGATGAAAGCCGACATCAAGAGCATGTTCCTCAACCTGCACAAGGACGACCCGAAAGTCTTCCGCGAGGTCGCTCGCGGTGAATCGCAGGGTTACCGTGAAGTCGACCACAAGACCTATCAAATCGCAGTCGACCTGCGCCAGCAGATGGCGAGGGACCGTCGCGGCAAGAAGTGAGCCTCAACGCTCAGGTCGCACTCTTCGAAGAAGAGCTCGCTCGGCTACGCAGGCGCCAGCGCATCCAGCTCTTCGGCTTTGCGATTCTGTTCCTCGTCGTCTTCCAGTTTGCGGCGAGCTTCAGCAACTTCACTGTCGAGCGTCTGACCGCCGGCCTTCCGCGGATCGGCGAATACCTCGGCATGACGGTGCCGGAGATCCACGCCGGAACTGTGACCAGCGACATCCGCACCTGGTATTACGGCTTCGCCAAATGGCTGCAGCTCCTGGGCGACACGCTCCTCATCGCTTTGATGGCTACCATTTTCGGCGTAGCCGGGGGCCTCCTCCTGTGCTTTCCGGCGTCACGCAATCTGGTGCGTCAGTTCTGGCTGTACTTTCTTTTCCGGCGTACGGCCGAGATTGCGCGCTGCGTACCGGAGGTGGTTTACGCACTGATCTTCGTCGTCGCATTCGGCGTCGGCCCTTTTGCCGGATTTCTCGCCCTCACCGCCCACACGATCGGGGCGCTGGCGAAGCTTTTTGCCGAAGCTAATGAGAACATCGACGAGCGACAACTCGAAGGTGTGAGGGCGGCGGGCGGCAACTGGTTCGAAGTGATCCGCTTTGCAGCGCTGCCCCAGGTCCTTCCAAATTTCACGACCTACAGCCTGTGGCGCCTCGAGCTCAACATTCGCTCGGCTGCGATCGTCGGCTTCGTCGGCGCCGGTGGGATCGGGCAGGAGCTCTACCAGGCCATCAGCCTCAACTATTACGAAGACGTGAGCGCCATCGTGCTGATGGTCGTGGTCACGATCACGCTGATCGACCTCGCGTGCGAAAAGATCCGCACCGGCATCATCGGTAAGGAAGCGCTGCAGTGAGCGTCCACGCATCGGCGATCGAGCCCGCGCAAATTGCGGCGCTGCGCGCGCAGCATCCGCGCGCGTTTTCGAAGA
>JBKJPI010000629.1:0-7246 GCA_046595235.1 Burkholderiales bacterium
CGTTGGCACCTGAGAGCGCGATCGATTCGGTCGACGTCAGACGGATCGTGCCGACGAACGTGTTCGCAACAGCCGCTCCTGCAGCCGTTGTGATAGCGGTGAGAGCATCGTTGGTCGAGTTGTTCGAACCGCTTGTCGCAGTGAGACCTTGCCCCACACCCGCTGCGGCACTTGCCGTTTGGCTGACCGTGACGTTACGGCCGTCCGACGCGGCGAGCGTGATGCGGGTGGTGGCGCTGTCGAAACTGGCGGTCACGCCGGTCGCGGACGAGTTGGAGTTGATCGCCGTCACCAGCTGATCACCGCTGATCGCGTCAGCGCCGGCGGTGTAGATCGCCTGGCCGTTAACGGTGAGCGAGTAGGTCGACGCTGTGTCCGTGACGGCTACGTAGTCGAATACAACCGTGGTGTTCGCTTCTACGGTCAGGTTGCCTTGGCCGGCGGCGTTAATCGCCTGGGCTTTCGCGTACGCACTGCCTGCAGTGCGGCCAGCGTTGCCCGTGCCCGAGCTGCCATCCACCGACGCGCCGACGGCGACCGCCGAAGCGCTGCCAAGGGCAACCAAAAGGTCGCCGCTGGCAAGCGCGCTGGCGTCAACGCCCGTGCCTTGCTGACCGACCGAAAGAGCGCTGGAGTAAGCCGTAGTACCGTTCACGTAGTCTGCGGTTTTGCCGATCGACGTCGAGCGCATGCTTGTCGAAAGGCCGACGCTGATCGTCTCGCCGACGTTTGCCCCGACTTGGAAAGCGGCCGTGCCGAATGAGCCATCGAGTACTTTCAGGCCGTTGAACGAAGTCGTTTGCGCGATGCGATCGACTTCCGCGAGGCGCTGCTGAACTTCCTGGTCGAGTGCGGCGCGGTCCGAAGCCGAGTTCGTCGCGTTTGCGGACTGAACTGCGAGCTCGCGGATACGTTGCAGGTTGGCGGTGACTTCGGAGAGCGCGCCTTCAGCTGTCTGCGCAAGCGAGATGCCGTCGTTAGCGTTGCGGACTGCCTGGCCCATGCCGCGAATCTGCGTGGTGAAGCGGTTTGCAATCGAGAGTCCAGCTGCATCGTCTTTCGCCGAATTGATGCGAAGGCCGGAGGACAGGCGCTGAAGCGATGTTGCCAGGGCGCCTTGTGACGTGGTGAGGTTGCGTTGCGCGTTCAGTGAAGCAATGTTGGTATTGATCGTTTGTGCCATTTGTTGCTCCTTCCTTGGAAGTTGAGTTGGGCTTTAGAGCCGTTTGACTTCGGTTAGCCGGAGCTCAAACCGCCGTCGCAGAAGGATTTACGGCCCGAGGTTTGAAAGCCTTTAATCCGATTGCACAGCTGCCGGCACGGTGACGCCTTACTGCTATCTGCTGAGTGCCGCCTGGTAGCTTCAAGTCACTGTTCCAGTGCGGATAAGTCTCTCAAACCAGGCAGAGGCACGCGTTCGGGCCGCGCGCAGAATCTGGCGCTCACGAGCCCGCGACCGAGAGCGCATGACGCCGCCCGCAAGACTTAACGACTCAAAGTCTACGGACCTTGCAGGGCGAGTGAGATCGAGAACAGCCGGGTCTTTACGCCGCTCTTCGCGGGATGGACGCGGTTTTTTGCGGGCGGAGCGGGGCGGTGTTACTCGACGAGCTTGTTCTTGATCGCGTAATGCGCGATGCCCGCATTGCTCGTAACGCTGAGCTTTGCAAGCACGCGGGCGCGATAAACACTGACGGTCTTCACGCTGAGGGACAGCTGATGCGCGATGTCGCTCACGGTGCCTCCGCTCGCGATGAAGCACATCGTCTGGTATTCGCGGTTCGACAAGAGCTCGTGCGGCGGCCGGTCGCTGTCGTTGAGCACGTGCTTCGCAAGTTCTTCAGCGACGCCCGGCGTCACATACTTCTTACCGGTCGCCACGCGACGGATCGCGTTGACGAGCTGCGCCGGCGCACTCTGTTTCGTGAGGTATCCGGCGGCACCGCCGCGAAGCGCGCGAACGGCGTATTGGTTCTCCGGATGCGTCGAGAGCATCAGTACGGCGACCTTCGGGTGGTCTTTTACGAGGATAGCCAGGGTATCCATGCCATTCCTGTCGGGCATGGAAATGTCGAGCAGGACGACGTCGCAAGACTGCGTACGCATCTGTTTCAGCGTGTCCGCACTCGACTCGGCCTCGCCCACCACCGTGAGATCGTCGGTTTCTTCGATGATCTGGCGAAGCCCGCGTCTCAGGATCGCGTGATCGTCCGCAATAAGGACGCGTATCGAGGATTCTTTAGGCACTCTGGGTATCCGATTTATCGGCGCTGGCGCCGGCCTTGCGGGGAACTCGCACCGCGACGCAGGTTCCGCGCGGACGTGCGCCAAGTACGCTCACGGTTCCTCCAAGCTGCACGGCGCGCTCTTCCATGCCGCGAAGACCGAAGGAGGTGGGTTTCAGACGGTCCGCCGGCGCGATGCCGTGGCCATTGTCAGTGACCGAGAGCTCGACCTCGCCCTCGAAACAATCGAGGCTTATCTTCACGTGACTCGCTTTTGCATGCTTTGCGATATTTGTCAGCGTTTCCCTGAAGATGCTGAAGAGCGCCATCTCGGTCTCAGGCTCCAGCTCCAGGCCGTCGTCGCATTTGACTGTTACCGCAGTAGCGACGCCGGTGCGATTCGAAAAATCGGTCGCCTGCCACTCGATCGCCGCGAGGAGCCCGAGGTCCAGTATGCCTGGGCGGAGATCCTGACCGATGCGGGTGATGGATGCCGCGGTCTGATCGACAAGAGACTCCAGGTCTGCGAGCTTGCTTTGCACTTTAGGATCCGCGGCGGCGACGCGTTCGGCGAGCCACAGCACATCGATCTTGATGGCGGTCAGGTTTCCGCCGATATCGTCGTGAAGCTCGCGCGCGATGCGTGCACGCTCGTGCTCCTTCGCGTTCTCGAGGTGGGTCGTGAGCTCACGCATCCGCCGCCGCGAATTCACCATTTCTATTGCGTGCTCCTTGCTCATCGAGATATTCGCCATGAAACCTTCCCACGCCAGCGTGTCGGTACCGATGCGACGGGGGCGAAGCCGCATGTTGACCCATTTGATCGTACCCGTCTCCGCTGCGCGTACACGGCCTTCCCAGTTTACGGGCGACAGCATCTCGATCGAGCGCTGCATGTCGGCCGAAAGCCGCTGCGCATCGCTTTTCAGCAGCATCTGCCAGAATAAAGACGAGTCGCCCTCCAGATGTTTCGGTGGCAGCTCGAGCAGCTCTATCGCGCCTTCGCTCACGTGCGAAAATTTGTAACCACCGCCGGGTTCGGCAACGAGCTGGAAGACAATGCCCGGAAAGTGGCTCACCAGCCCCTGCATGATCGTCTGGTGCTCGAGCAGGCGCTGCTCCGCGCGCCGCGCTGCACTGCGTGCTTCCGCATTGACCAGCTCACGCTCGATTGCCGGCACGAGGCGGGAGAGGTTGCGCTTCATCACATAATCGTCCGCGCCCGCACGCATCGCCTCTACGGCGAAATCCTCACCCATGTTGCCGGAGACGATGATGAAAGGGACGTCGCTGCCGCTGGTGCGCGCGACCTGAAGTGCGGCAAGCGCGCCGAATCCGGGCATATAGTAGTCGGATATCACCACATCCCATTCGCCGTTGGAGAGCTCGCGCGACATGTCGGCTGCGTTGTCGACCCGCGTTATGACGGGCTCGTAGGCGGTGCAGATCTCGTACTCGACGAGCTCGGCGTCCGCGGGAGAATCCTCGGCGAGGAGTATGCGAAGTGTTTTTTTCATGCGGGCGGAGCGAGGTTCGGGTCGCCCGGTGCCGAGAATTCGAAGAAAAATGTGGCGCCTTCCCCGGGCTTCGACACGGCCCAGATGCGGCCGCCGTGCCGGCGGATGATCCGTTGCACCGTGGCAAGCCCGATGCCAGTGCCTTCGAACTGCGAAGCGGGATGAAGCCTCTGGAACGGCTGGAAGAGCTTGTCGGCATAGGCGGGATCGAAACCGGCGCCGTTGTCGCGAATGAACAGCGTTTCGGATGAATCCCCGATCGCACCCACCTCGATGCGAGCACTTTCCGTGTTGCGCGTGAATTTCCACGCATTCGACAGGAGATTATCGAATACGGAGCGCAGGAGGCGCGCATCGGCATTCACGCGAACGCCGGGCTGGATGATGCAGTGCACCTTCCGCTCGGGCTCGCGCGCCTGAAGGTTGTCGAGAATCGTCCGCGCGAGCGCGCTCACGTCTGTTTCCTTGCGTCGTACCTCATGCCGGCTGATCTGCGACAGTTCGAGGAGGGCCTCGATGAGGCTCTCCATCTGCGAGCCCTGGCTCACGATCCGCTCGATCATCACCAGCGCGTCGGGCGCGGTGACGAGCTCGCTCTGCTTCAGCATTTCGGCGTAGCTGCGGATCCCGCGCAGCGGCGCTCGCAGGTCATGGGAAACCGAGTCCGAAAATGCTTCCAGCTCCGTGTTCACTGCGGCGAGCTGCTGCGTGCGTTCCTCGACGCGGCGCTCGAGGTCGAGATTCAGACGAACAACCTGCTGTTCAGCTACTTTCTGATCAGTCACATCGGAGATGATACCGTCCCAGACGGGCGCTTCGCCTTTCTTGTATGCCGGATTGGCATGGACGCGAAGCCAGCGCAGGCCGTCGTCTTTCATGATGGGCACCGTTACGTCCCAGCCGCCGCCCCGGATGACGGCACGCGACAGCGCGCGCAGCAGGTCGCGACGGTACGCCGGCGGGATTTTCCACAGCACGTGCCGCGGCCGCGCCAGCACGGATTTCGCCGACACGCCCCACAATGCTTCGACCTGGCCGCTCATGAAGGTGAGGGCGATGGTGCGCCGTTCACCCACGCGTGCCTGGAAGACGGCGCTCGGGACGGTTCGCACGATTTTCTGGAGCTGCTCTTCGGCCTGCAGCCTTGAGAGGAGCTGGCCCACCTGAAGTCCGATGTTGCGCAGCGCATTATCCAGGGTGTCGTTCCGGGGATCGTGCCGGACGCTGAAAAGCTCGATGGCGGCTACAACGTCCTGCCCCGAGCGCACGGGAACCGCGACGCAGGAGAAAAATCCGGCCGCCACGGCCGCCTGCGTGCGCGGGGAAGACGTCTGCGTGTCGAGATGTGCTTGCCAGACCACTTGCGCGGTCTGCCACGCCCGGCTGGCGGGCCCTTCGGCCCCCGGTCCCGAGGTGCCCGTCGCGAGCGGCGCGACATCGCTCGATCGCATCGCAGCGGTAAGCGCATGCCCGCGCACACGCCATTCCCGCGTCACGGGGTCACGCACCGCCCACTGCCCGTAGACAAAACCGAGATCGCACAGTGCAGCTACGACCTCGTTCGCCACCTGATCGACTGTTCGCGCCGAAGAAAGTACGGCCGCGATACGTGTCTCGGCATGCAGCAGCGCTTCCGCAAGTTTTTCCTGGGTGATGTCGCGTACAGTTCCCGTGAAGCGCCGCACACCGGCGAGCTGCTGCTCCGCGACGCCGAGCTTGATACGGAATTCGCTGCCGTCTTTGCGGATCGCGGTGAGCTCGCGCCCGCTGCTCCCGATAATGTGCGGCGTGCCTGTGCGAAGGTATCGCTGCAGGTAGGCGTCATGCTTGTCGCGGTCCGGCTTCGGCATCAGTATCGACACGTTTCGTCCCACGAGCTCGTCGGCTGCATAGCCGAACGTTCGCTCGGCAGCAGGATTCACGCGTTCGATGACGCCGTGCTCGTCGATCACGATCACGCTTTCGAGAGCCGTCTTGAACATCGCCCGCAGCTTCGCTTCCTCGGCGGAAAGCGCGTCCTGTAAATGCTGCATCTGGTCGACTGCAGCCGCACGGCGCGAAAGTTCGGCGGCATGCCGGCGCGCCATGACGAGCATGATGATGACGAGGGTCACCACTGCAGCGACGAGGATCGAACCTTGCGCCGTCCAGGCCTCCAGCGCCTCACCCTGCGGAACGGCCGTGTGCACGACGAGCGGGTACCCCGGTGTACCGCGGCTCACGATGAGGTAGTCGCGCTTGTCTGCCGGATTCATGAAGTGCGTATCGGCGCTTTCCACGAAGCGTCCGCCGTCCCCGTGTCCTGCGCTCGTCGTGCTTTTCGCGGATACCAGGGGGGCGTCGGGGTGCTGCAGAAGGGGCCGGTTGTCACTTGTGGTGAGCGAAACACTTACGCCGGACTGTCCGCGCCACGCGTTGTAAAGCTCGGCCAGGTGATGTTCCGAAATGCGAATGACGAGCGCGCCGCCGCTGGAGGTGCCGCGGAAAACGATCGTTCGCTGAAGGAAAAGGCCCGACGGATTTTTCCCCGTCCCGTCCATAACGGTGAGGCCTTCCTTCAGGCCGGTGAGCGGAAACGCGGCCGCGGCCCCGCCTGCGCCCGGGCGACTGAAGTAATGACGCCGCCCGTTCGGTTCCACATACATCACCGCGCTTGCCTGGACGATGCTCGTCAGGTTGCGCTGGAGCACGCCGTTTCGCTGCTCTGGATCCTGCAGGCGTTCCGGGTGGAGCCTCGCGGCCTCGGCGATGCGAGCCAGGTTGCGATCGGCTTCGGTGATTTGCCGGGCGGTCTGCTCGGCGAGGCCGTATGCGACGTGCTGAAGGCCGCGCAGTGTCGATTCGACGTGGTGACTGCGCAGCTCCATGAGCGCGAAGCCCGTGATCAGCAGCGCAGCAAGGCCGATCAGCGCAGAGACGAGAACGCTGCGCCGAGCGAGACCTATCAGTGCCGGAAAAGACCCTGTAGGGCTGCTGCCGTGTTCGGCTGCACCGTTCTGCCCTGCGGTTGGTCGATCATCTGCCGCCATATGTACTCGTGCGTGCCAGTTACCCTCCGTGCCCTCGCGCGGGTGCGATCCAGTCCGGCGCATGTTTTACGGTCTCGTATCGAGTCCGATTCCTGGAATACCCCGAGTGTAGAAAAAATACAACCCCTTGAATGTAAGTGGAACCCGACGATTAGCCTGCATTCCCCGATCAAGCCGCTTGTGCCTGATGCCGTTAACAGCCGATCGGCAACTTCCTCCGGCTTCGATCTCACACATGCAGTGCTCAGCGTCAACGGCCGCAAACCGTGAGTTCGTCTTCACGGCATCCGATTTCGAACGGATTCGGCGGCTGATTCGCGAGAAAGCCGGCATCTGCCTGTCAGGCACCAAGCAGGAGATGGTCTACAGCAGGCTTGCCCGGCGCTTGCGCGTCCGGGGGCTTGGACGTTTTTCGGAATACGTCGCGCTGCTCGAGCGCCGCGATCCGGAAGAATCCGAGGCCTTTGTAAACGCG
>JBKJPI010000642.1:0-3285 GCA_046595235.1 Burkholderiales bacterium
AAGTGGGTGAGCAATACGTAAGCCGAGGTCGCCCACCGCAACCCCGATTCTTTTTTCGCCGAAGTCGAAAGCGAGAACGGTCGAGCCGGTCATGCTTCCGGGAGGCAAATTCGACACCGGGCAGGCAGGAGCGCGTTCAGGCGTGCCCGGCGACTTCCGAAAGCTTCGCGTAGTCGACTCCGAGAAGGCTCATCGCGGCCGCCAGGCGGTCTTCGGCTGGGAGGTCGAAGATCACGGTGGGACTTGCCTCGACGGTGAGCCACGCGTTCTGGAGCAGCTCATGCTCGAGCTGTCCCGGCGCCCAACCCGCATAACCGAGCGTCACGAGCATCTTGCGGGGGCCTTCCCCACGGGCGACGGCTTCCAGAATGTCTTTCGAGGTCGTGAGACCGATGTCGTTACCGACGGCAAGCGTGGACTGCCATTCACCGACAGGGGTGTGCAGCACGAAACCACGGTCGACCTGCACCGGCCCACCGAAATGCACCGCAAGCGCCTTGAACGTTTCATGCTCCGAAGCAATGCTTACCTGCTCGAGCAGCGTGTGCAGATTCATTTCGAGCGGCCGGTTCACCACTACGCCGAGCGCCCCCTGATCATTGTGCTCGCATACGAACGTCAGAGATTTTGCGAAATTCGGATCGGCCATGCTCGGCATTGCGATCAGAAAGTGCTGCGCGAGATTCACCTTTTCCATAGGTTGGCATTGTAAGTGTCGTGCCAGGCTTCACCAAACGGTCCTGGCAGATTCATTTGAGACCGGGTTAGCCCGCCTTCCGCAACCGGATGTGCCCACACGCTACTTGCTCCTACTTTCGCCAGAAGGCAGGCGTCGCAATAATCAGCACTGTAAACAGCTCCAGTCGACCTACAAGCATGACGAATGACAAAAGCCAAGTCTGGAAATCGCTCAGCACTGCAAACGTCGTGGCCGGGCCGACTTGAGACAAACCGGGGCCCAGATTGTTGAGGCAGGCAATCACTGCCGAGAACGCCGTGATCACGTCCAGACCGGTCGCTGTCAGGACGAGCGTGAAACCCGTGATGCAGGCAATGTAGATAAAAAGGAAAGCGAGCACCGCAAAAACCACCTGGTTCTCAATCAGGCTTCCCTTGATCTTCATCGGTGTGGCGGCAGTGGGGTGCAGAAGCCGGACGAATTCGCGGTAAACCTGCTTGTATAGAATCATCGCTCGTATCATTTTGATTCCCCCGCCGGTGGAGCCTGAAGAGGACAGGAAGCTCACAAGAAACATCATCCATAGCGGCGCGAAAATCGGCCAGACGTTGTAGTCCTGAGTCGCAAAGCCGGTGGAGGTCGCCACGGAGACCAGCGTGAAGCTGGCATGACGTAACGCCGTGATGAACTCGGGGTATACGCCGTTCAACCAGAGAAAGCCTGCAATCCCGAAGATGCTGGCGAGGGCGACGGCTAGCAGCCACGTGAGCTCCGGGTCTTTCCTGTAAGGCGTCAGCGAGCGCGCACGCAGCGCCATGAAGTGCGAGCCGAAGTTGATCACAGCGAGCAGCATGAAAGCGATGCCGATCGCTTCGAGCACCGGTGAATCGAAATAGCCGAAGCTCGCGTCGTGCGAGGAGAATCCGCCTGTGCTCAGGGTGGTGAACATGTGCATAAGCGCATCGAGCCAGCTCATGCCTCCAAGGTAGTAGGCGATGAAGCAGGCTGCCGACAGTCCGAAGTAGACGATCCAGAGGCCTTTCGCGGTTTCAGCAATCCGCGGTGTCAGTTTCGAGTCCTTCATTGGACCCGGCGTCTCCGCTTTGAAGACCTGGCGCCCGCCGACGCCGAGCACGGGAAGAATCGCCACAACGAGCACGATGATTCCCATGCCCCCCAGCCATTGCAGCAGCCCACGCCAGATGTTTACGCTCGGCGGCAGCTCGTCGAGCTTCGAGAGTGTTGTCGAACCGGTGGTGGTCAGTCCGGACATGCACTCGAAAAATGCGTCCGTGAAGGAGAGGCCGGGCACCGTCAGCAGTAGCGGAAGGGTGGCGAAGAGCGCGCCTCCCGACCAGGCCAGCACAACCAGGAGGATCGCGTCGCGCGCCGTGATGTCGCGCCGAAATCGGCGCGTGGTAATCCATGCGACGAAGCCGACGCTGAAATTCGCCAGCATGGACATGCCAAACGGCCATGCCACGCCATCGCCGTGGACCAGGGAAATCGTGATGGGAATGATGTGCGAGGCACTCATCACCATCGCGATCAGGCCCAGCAGCGGAGCAATGACGAGCAAGCTCGTCATCTAGATGAAGCCGACGGCGACCTGGAACAGCTTCTCGACCTTGGGGACGGTGCGTTTGTCCACGACGAAAACGATGACATGATCGTCGGGCTCGACCACGAGGTCGTGATGCGCCATCAGCACCTTGTAGTCGTAAAGCGGCGCGGTAGCGTCACGCCGGTTCTCGCGTGCATGACGACGCACGATCGCGCCGATGGTCGTGCCTTTGGGAAGATCGAGCTGCTCGATGCGGCGGCCGACCACCTTGGATGAGTTCGAGTCACCGTGTGCGACGAGCTCGAGCGCTTCGGCGGCGCCTCTGCGCAGAGAGTGAACTGCGACGCAGTCGCCGCGGCGCACGCGTGCAAGGAGCGTCCCGATCGTCGTCTGCGCAGGCGAGATTGCGATGTCGATCTGGCCTGCCTGCACGAGATTCACGTACGATCCGCGATTGATCAGCGCGATGACCTTCCGAACGCCCATGCGCTTCGCCAGGAGCGAGCTCATGATGTTGTTCTCGTCGTCGTTCGTCACCGCGCAATAGACGTCCATGTCTGCGATATTCTCTTCGCGCAGAAGCTCCTCATCCGTGACGTCGCCGTTCAGCACCAGGGTTTTGTCGAGATCGGCGGCGAGTTGCTGCGCGGCGTTCTTGTTGTATTCGAGGAGCTTCACTTCATAGCGATGCTCGATCTGCTTGGCGAGGCGGCGCCCGATATTGCCCCCACCGCCGATCATGACGCGCTTCACGGGCTTGTCCATCCGGCGCAGCTCGCGCATGACACCGCGAATATTCCGCGTGTCGGCGATGAAGAACACCTCGTCGCCATCCTCGACGACAGTGGTCCCTTCCGGAATGATCGGGCTGTCGCCGCGGAAAATCGCCGCGACGCGGGCGTCGACCTGCGGCATGTGGCTGCGAAGATGAGAGATCGGATGGCCGACGAGCGGTCCGCCCTGAAAAGCTTTTACCGCGACGAGACTCACGCGGCCTTCTGCGAACTCGAGCACCTGCAGGGCTTCGGGAAACTCGAGAAGC
>JBKJPI010000698.1:0-6838 GCA_046595235.1 Burkholderiales bacterium
TTCAGCCCCGTGCGCCGTGTGAGCTATTCGGTCGAGTCCGCTCGCGTCGAGCAGCGCACCGATCTCGACAAGCTCATCATGGACATCGAGACGAACGGCGCCATCGAGCCCGAAGAAGCAATTCGATATGCAGCGCGTGTTCTCGTCGAGCAGCTGTCGGTCTTCGCCGACCTCAAAGGCATGCCTGCGATGATCGAGGAGAAAAAGGCAAGCCAGATCGATCCCGTTCTGCTGCGCCCGGTCGACGATCTCGAGCTCACCGTGCGTTCGGCGAACTGTCTGAAAGCCGAAAACATCTACTACATTGGCGACCTCATCCAGCGCACCGAGACCGAGCTTCTGAAGACGCCGAACCTTGGCCGCAAATCGCTGAACGAGATCAAGGAAGTGCTCGCGTCACGCGGTCTCACACTCGGCATGAAGCTCGAGAACTGGCCACCTGCCGGGCTTGAGAAGGTATAACGAGGTCATAGAAAATGCGTCATCGCCACGGGTTAAGAAAGCTCAACCGCACGAGCAGCCATCGGCTTGCAATGCTGCGGAACATGACGTGCTCGCTGCTGAAGCACGAGATCATCAAGACAACGCTGCCGAAGGCGAAGGAGCTGCGGCGCGTGGTCGAGCCGATCATCACGCTCGGCAGAAAGCCTTCGCTCGCGAACAGGCGCCTGGCCTTCAACCGGCTGCGCGATCGGGACATGGTCGTGAAGCTCTTCGACGAGCTTGGCCCGCGCTACTCGTCGAGGAACGGCGGATATCTGCGGATACTGAAGTTCGGTTTCCGCAAAGGCGACAATGCCCCGATGGCGCTTGTCGAGCTCATCGACCGGCCGGACGTGGAGGATGCGCCTGAGGCGGATGGACGCGCGAAGTCTAAGAAACGCAATGCCGAGGTCGAGGCAGCAGCCTAGAACCGGCGACGGGCTCGTAAAAAGCCGGCCTCCTGCCGGCTTTTTTCATGGGCTACGCGCCGGTGGAGCGCTGGCCTGCAGCGTCGCAGCTAGAATTCAGCGATGCTGAATGCCCTCGAGCTGACCGGTCGTGCGCGCACTCACGTCGTGCAGCGTGACGATCTTCACGTCGCCCTGAATGCGGACGCGCTACAGGCTTTCCTCGACATGAAAGCGGACGGCGGGCGCGCCGGGCTCGACATCGCAGTCACCAGTGGCTTCCGTGACTTCGGGGCTCAGCAGCGGATATGGGACATGAAGTATAGGGGCGAACGCCCACTTACTGATCAGGACGGCAATGTCCTCGATCACGCAACGCTGAGCGCCGCCGGCCTTATGAACGCAATCATGTCCTGGAGCGCAATTCCCGGTGCGAGCCGACATCACTGGGGCTCCGAGCTCGATCTCATCGACCGGGCTGCAATGACCGAAGGTTACCGCGTGCAACTCGTTCCTTCTGAGTGCGCGCCCGGGGGCGTGTTCAACGCGCTGCATTGCTGGCTCGACGCCAACGTCGACCGCTATGGCTTCTTTCGCCCGTACGAAACTTTCCGCGGAGGCGTCCGCCCTGAACCGTGGCACGTGAGTTTTGCCGCCGTTGCGGCGCCGGCGCTCGAGGCACTTACCCTGAGCGTTCTCTCGGACGCAATCGAGTCGAGTGACATGCTTGGGAAAGACGTGGTGCTCCGGCGGCTACCGGAGATTTACGAGCGCTACGTCACCAACGTTGATGTGCTGCCAATGAAAGGCGCCGGGCCGCGGAACTAGCTTCAGTTTTCACTTGTACTGAAGGCCGAGGCGCTCGACCGCGGCTTTTTCGAACGCAGCAGTCTCGCGGCGCCATTTGGCGTACTCCTCGCCGGCCATGTAGAAAACTTCCATCCCAATGCGATCGAGCGTTTGCAGGAAGTTCGAATCCGACAGTGCTTTGCGGAAAGTGTCGTGCAGAATTCTGACGATGCGTGGGTCCATGCCCTTCGGGCCCGCAATACCCCACGGCGAGTTCGATACGATGCCATAGAGCTCCTGCAGCGTGATCAGACCGGGGCTACGCCTGTTCCGGCTCGGGCCCCAGGTGTTCAGCATGCGTACGGTTCCTGCGTCAACGAGCTCCCACGCAGGTGTGCCCGCTACCGCATCGACGTGGCCGCCCCTCAACGCGGTAATGGACTCCGCGGTCCCTTTGAAGGGAACCTGCGTCCAGCGAACTTTCTCGCGGCCCGCAATATCGTCCATCGTGAGATGGAGGCTCGTGCCGATGCCAGGGCTTGCGTAAGTGAGTTTGTTCGGATTGGCGCGCGCAAACGCGATGAAGTCCTGCCACGTCTTCCACGGTGAATCGGTGCGCACCATCACGCCGAACTCATACCCCGCCACATTCAGAATCCACGTGAGATCGTTTAGCGGATCGAACGTCGTCTTCGTCATGTGGGGCAAGCGGAAGACGCCGAGTGGCACCTGAGCGAGCGTGTAGCCGTCGGGCTTCGCGACTTGGGCTAGCTGTTGCGCGGCCAGCGCGCCGCCTGCGCCGGGGCGATTTTCGATGATGATTCGCCGGGGCAGCGTTCTCGACATGGCCTCGCCCAGTGCGCGCATCGCTATGTCAGTGGGACCGCCGGGGGCAAATGCGCAGTAGAGGTTGATGTTGCGTTCGGGATAGGCAACGTCTGACGCTTGTCCAGCGACGCGCAGCGGGAGCAACGCGGCTGCGGCGCCGAGAAGCTTTCGCCGGACTGAATTGATGCGGCTTTTTTCGTCGCTCATACCTGCCTCCGGGTGCTGCGATATAACAGCGGACCTTACGCTACCTAAAAGCGCGTGCGCGCGCCAGCGTTATACGACCAGTATCACCCGGTAGTCGTTGACGTTCGTTCGGGTGGCGCCAGTGATAACCAGGCTTCCGAGCGCCGCGAAGAATGCGTATGCATCATTGCGTGCCAGGAGCCCCGCCGGGTTGAGCTTCTTCGATGCGGCGCGCTTCAGCGCGTCGGGCGCCAATACCGCGCCTGCGTTGTCCTCCGAGCCGTCGATGCCGTCGGTGTCGCACGCGAGTGCGTGAATGCCCTGTGCCCCTTCAAGCTCGATCGCGAGCGAGAGCAGGAATTCGGCACATCGTCCTCCACGGCCGTCTCCCCTGACCGTGACGGTGCATTCACCGCCGGAGATAAGCGCAACCGGCTTTGCCCACGGTTCGCCGTGCCGGTGCACTTCCAGTGCGAGGGCCGCATACACTTTTGCGACCTCGCGCGCTTCGCCGGTAACCGAGTCGCCCAGAATCGCGGCATGGACTCCCTGCTGTTCAAAGTATGCCGCCGCTGCCTGCAGACTTTGACGAGCGGTGACGATGACGTTGTTCTCGACGCGAGAGAAAGCCCGATTGCCGGGCTTTGGCGTCTCCGGCAGCTCGCCAGCCGCGCCGCGATTCAGGTGATGCATCACGCTCGCAGGCGCGCGTACCTGGTAACGCTCGAGGACCTCGAGCGCGTCGGAGTAGGTCGTTGGATCGGGTGTGGCGGGGCCGGACGCAATATGCGTCGGATCGTCACCGGTGACGTCCGAGATGATGAGTGCGCGAACCGGTGCCCGGCACGCGGCCGCCAGGCGGCCGCCCTGGATCGCTGACAAATGCTTGCGTACAGTATTGATGTCCTGAATCGGAGCACCCGAGCGCAGGAGCTCACGCGTCGTCGCACGCAAGGCATCCATCGCGATACCCTCCGCCGGCAGCGCGAGCAGGCTCGACCCGCCGCCGGACAGCAATACCAGCAGGAGGTCATCGCGAGTAAGAGCCTTCACGCGTCTGAGAATCTCGACGGCCGCGTTCTCTCCCGCCTCGTCGGGCACGGGGTGGCCGGCTTCGACAACGGTTATGCGATTCGTCAGCAGCCCGTGCTGGTAGCGCGTGATGACGAGGCCGTCGAGCTCCGCCTCGGCGGGCCAGTGCTGCTCCACCGCGAGCGCCATTGCTGCGGCCGCTTTGCCCGCGCCGACGACGAGCGTCTTGCCTTTCGGCGGTTGCGGCAGATGAGCGGGGACGAGCTTCATCGGATCAGCCGCCGCAAGCGCTGCCTCAAAGCTTCCGAGGAGCAGCGCCTTCGGCGCAATCAATGGAGCACGCTCTTCAGATAATGTCCCGTGTGGCTCGCGTCATTCGCTGCGATGTCTTCGGGGCAGCCTTCGGCGACGACAAAACCGCCGCCGTTGCCGCCCTCGGGGCCGAGGTCTATCACCCAATCAGCAGTTTTTATGACGTCAAGATTGTGCTCGATGACGACGACCGTGTTGCCGTGGTCCCGAAGACGGTGCAGTACACGAAGCAGAGCATCGATATCGTGAAAGTGCAGCCCGGTGGTCGGCTCGGCGAGGATGTAGAGCGTGCGCCCCGTGTCACGCTTCGATAATTCGAGCGCGAGTTTCACGCGCTGCGCTTCGCCGCCGGATAAGGTTGTCGCGCTCTGTCCAAGCTTGATGTATCCCAGACCGACGTCGAGCAACGTCTGAAGCTTGCGCGAAAGCACCGGCACCGCACTGAAGAATAGCGTCGCCTGCTCCACGTTCATCTGGAGCACTTCCTGGATGTTGCGACCCTTGTAGTGGATCTCGAGCGTTTCCCGGTTGTACCGCTTGCCATGGCAGACGTCGCAGGCGACGTAAACGTCGGGCAGGAAATGCATCTCGACCTTGAGCACGCCGTCACCCTGGCACGCTTCGCATCGCCCCCCTTTGACATTGAAAGAGAAGCGGCCTGACCCGTAACCCCGCTCACGCGCTGCAGGAACGCCTGCGAAGAGCTCTCGTATCGGCGTGAACAAGCCGGAGTACGTCGCAGGGTTCGAGCGCGGCGTTCGGCCAATAGGGCTCTGGTCGACGTTGACCACCTTGTCGAAAAGCTCGAGCCCCGTGATTGCATCGTGCGGCGCAGGCTCTGCAGCGCTTCCGTAGAGCTGACGCGCCACCGCGGCATAAAGGGTGTCGTTCACGAGTGTCGACTTGCCCGAGCCGGAAACACCCGTGACGCAAACGAAGAGCCCGACGGGTATGTTCACCGTCACGTTCTTGAGGTTGTTTCCGGTCGCGCCGGAAATGATGAGTTGCCGCTTCGCGTTCACGCGGTGACGAAGCCCCGGCAGCTCGATGCGGCGTCTGCGGCTGAGATACTGGCCCGTCAGCGACTGCGGGTGCGCTTTCACTTCCTCCGGAGTGCCCCGGGCGACGACGTGGCCGCCGTGCTCGCCGGCACCGAGTCCCATGTCGACCACGTAATCGGCCGACATGATTGCCTCCTCGTCGTGCTCGACGACGATGACGGAGTTGCCGATGTCTCGCAGGCGCTGCAGCGTTTGGAGAAGACGCGAGTTGTCACGCTGGTGGAGACCGATGGAAGGCTCGTCGAGCACGTACATGACACCCGTCAAACCGGACCCGATCTGACTTGCAAGCCGGATGCGCTGTGCTTCGCCACCCGAGAGTGTGTCGGCCGACCGATCAAGCGACAGATAGTCGAGGCCCACGTTCACCAGGAACTGCAGACGATTCACGATCTCGCGCACGATCTTGTCCGCGATCGCCTGCTTGACTCCGGAGAGCGCGAGTTCGTTGAAGAAAGTAATCGCGTTCGAAAGCGGCAGTGCCGACAGCGCGTAGATCGGCTTTCCCGAGACGCTCACGTAACGCGCCTCGCGGCGCAGTCTCGTGCCGCCGCATTCCTGACACTGCTGGGTGTTCAGATATTTTGCGAGTTCTTCGCGCACCACGGCCGAATCGGTTTCGCGATAACGCCGCTCGAGATTTGGCAGCACACCTTCGAAAGGATGTTCGCGCACGTGGCTTTTGCCGCGCTCACCTGCGTACAGAAAACGGATCTTGTCGCGGCCCGAGCCATTGAGGATCGCGTCCTGCACCGTGTCCGTGAGCTCCACGTAAGGACGCTCAAGATCGAAGCCGTAGTGGGTGGCAAGACACTGCAACATCTGAAAGTAGAACTGGTTGCGCCGGTCCCACCCCTTGATCGCGCCCGAGGCGAGCGAGAGATCGGGGAAAGCGACGACGCGTTTAGGATCGAACAAGCTGACGGTGCCGAGGCCGTCGCATCGCGGACAGGCACCCATCGGGTTGTTGAACGAGAAGAGCCGTGGCTCAAGTTCCGGCAATGAGTAGCTGCAGATCGGACACGCGAACTTGGCCGAAAAGAGGTGCTCGGCGTCGTTGTCCATTTCAACGGCAAGAGCGCGTCCGTCGGCGTGTCGCAGTGCGGTTTCAAATGACTCCGCCAATCTCTGCTTCGCGTCTGCACGCACTTTCAGGCGGTCGACGACAACTTCGACCGTATGTTTGATGTTCTTCTTCAGCTTCGGAATTTCGTCGAGCTCATACACCGTGCCGTCGACGCGGATGCGCACGAAGCCTTGCGCCTTCAGCTCCTCGAAAAGATCGACCTGCTCGCCTTTGCGGCCGACAATCAGAGGCGCGAGGATCATGATCCGCGTGTCCTCCGGCAGCGTCAGCACGTGATCCACCATTTGCGACACGCTTTGTGCTGACAGAAGCGTCCGATGTTCCGGGCAATGCGGGTCTCCGATGCGCGCGAAGAGGAGCCGCAGGTAATCGTGGATTTCGGTGACCGTGCCAACGGTCGATCGGGGATTGTGGCTGGTCGCTTTCTGCTCGATCGCGATCGCTGGAGAAAGGCCCTCGATCAGATCGACGTCCGGCTTCTCCATGAGCTGCAGGAACTGCCGGGCGTATGCCGAGAGTGACTCGACGTAGCGACGCTGCCCTTCGGCATAGAGCGTATCGAATGCGAGCGATGATTTTCCCGAGCCGGACAGCCCGGTGATCACGACCAGGCGGTTGCGCGGCAGATCGAGATCGATGTTCTTGAGGTTGTG
>JBKJPI010000040.1:0-10589 GCA_046595235.1 Burkholderiales bacterium
AGCGCCTGCTTCAGCCCCTCAATGGTTTGCGGCGACAGCGCGGCCAGCGGCACCCCGAGGTCAGTCGCGCGATCGGCTGCAAGCACCCCGGGGCCGCCACCGTTGGTGACGATCGCAAGACGATCGCCTTTTGGACGCACATGGGACGACAGCGCCTGCGCGGCCGCGACAAGCTGTCCGATCGTGGTAACCCGCACCGCACCCGTGCGGCGTATCGCGGCATCAAACACGTCGTCGGCGCCGACCATCGCCCCCGTATGTGACACGGCCGCGCGTGCGCCCGTGGGGTGCCGGCCGCCTTTCATGACGATCACCGGCTTTACGCGGGCGGCTGCACGCAGCCCGCTCATGAAGCGCCGCGCATCGCGTATGCCTTCGATGTAAAGAAGGATCTGCTCAGTGCTGGAATCGTAAACGAGGTAATCGATGATCTCGCCGAAGTCGATATCCCCCGATCCGCCCAGCGACACCACGCTCGAGAAGCCGATTCCGTTCGGTCGTGCCCAATCGAGTAGCGCGGTGCAAATTGCGCCTGATTGCGAAATGAGGCCCAGCGCACCCGACGCCGCGTTGCCGTGTGCGAACGTTGCATTGAGCCCGACGGCGGGGCGCATGATGCCGAGACAATTGGGGCCGATCAGGCGCAAACCGTGGCGCCGCGAACTCTCGAGCAGCGCGCGCTCGAGCACGGCACCCGCTGGGCCCACTTCCGAGAACCCGGCCGTGATGACGACGGCGTTCCTGATTCCGACGCGCCCGCACTCTTCGATCACACCCGGCACCGTCGCCGCGGGCGTCGCCACCACGGCGAGCTCGACCGCATCCGGCAGCTCCGCGACGCTCGGGTAGCAGGTGACACCGCGCACGCTCCGGTACTTGGGATTGACCGCGTAAAGCACACCTTGATACGCGGCCTCGCGCAAGTTCCTGATGAGCACGTCCCCCACAGAGCCCTCCCGCTGGCTTGCACCGATCACCGCGACTGACGTCGGCTCGAACAGCGGCGCGAGGTAATGTGAGCTTCTCAAGAGCGTAGGTCGCGCACGGCGTGTTTCACGGCCGAAATGTCGGGTGTCGATGCCCCGATGGCGCAGGTGAGCGCTCCTTACGCGCGAATAGCGCTCGATCGATGCACTTGCGCAACTCGCTTGCCCACAAGACGATGCTGGCCATAGCAGCGCACAGCAGCCACTGGCTGAGATCGAGCGGCACGGTTCCGAAGGCGAGGTTGAGGAAGCCGAGGTTGACGACCGCGACCTGCAGCAGCGCCGACAGCGCGATCGCGCCCCACAGCCAGGGGTTGACGAAGAAGTGCGCGAAAGCACTCGTCGTTTCCGAGCGCGAATTGAAGCAGTTGAACAACTGTGCGAAGACGAGCGTCGTGAAACCCGCAGTACGCGCGTTGGCAAGGTCGCGCGAGCCCTCGATCAGGCCCCCGGGGAGATACATGTCGATGGTCAGGAGCGTCACCGCCGCCATCACCACCCCGGTCTGGATAACGCCAGCCCACATGCGCCCGTCGATGACCCGGTCGGTCAGCCGGCGCGGCTTGCGGGCCATGACGTCGTCGGTCTGCGGATCGACGCCCATTGCCAGGGCAGGCCCGGAATCGGTGATGAGATTGATCCACAGGATCTGCGTCGCCAGCAGCGGCAGCACTACCCCGTCGCCAGCACCGGTGAGACCGATCAAGCCGGCGAGAACCACACCGAAAAAGACCGTAAGCACTTCACCCATGTTCGACGACAGCAGGTAGCGCAGGAATTTACGGATGTTGTCGAAGATGCCGCGCCCCTCGCGCACGGCCTCGACGATGGTCGCGAAATTATCATCGGCAAGGATCATCTTCGCCGCCTGCTTGGTGACTTCGGTGCCGGTCACTCCCATTGCGATTCCGATGTCAGCTGACTTGAGCGCCGGCGCGTCGGTCACGCCATCACCCGTCATCGCCACGATGTGTCCGTCCGCCTGCAACGCATCGACGATCCGCAGCTTGTGCGCGGGTGAAACGCGCGCGTAGACCGACGTCGTGCGCACCGCCTTGGCAAAAGCCGCCGCGTCCAGCGCGTCGAGCTCCACGCCGCTCAGCGCCGGCACTCCGGGCTCCGCGATCCCGAGATCGGCGGCGATGCGTGCGGCCGTACGTGGATGGTCACCGGTGATCATCACCACCCGGATGCCGGCCCGGTGGGCCTCACGAATCGCCACCGCCGCCTCCCCGCGCGGTGGGTCGATGATGCCGACCGTACCGGCGAAGATGAGGTCATGCTCGAGGGTGTCATCAGCGGCCACGTCTTCGCCGGGATCGAGCGGTCGATAGGCCACTGCGATGGTGCGAAGCGCAGCGTCCGACAGCGCATGAACGTCGGCCAGGATCAGCTCGCGGCGTGAGTCATCGAGCCCGACCACCTCCAGCCCGACTCGAACCCGGGTGCAGTGCCCGAGGAGTACATCCGGCGCACCCTTGCTGACCAACATCAGCGCGTCACCGTGTTCGTGGTCGACCTCGATCGTCGACATCATCTTGCGTTCGGACGTGAACGGGATTTCGCGAACGCGATGGAAGCGCTGCTCGCGCCGTTCGCGCATGTAGCTCGGGCCCATCTTGCGCTCGGCCACCAGGAACGCCGCCTCGGTGGGATCGCCGTGAATCTCCCACCCGCCCTTCGCGGTCTGCCGCAGATCGGCATTGCCGGCGAGGCTTCCGCCGCCAAGTACTACGATGGCCTCGGCCAGCAAGGGCCCGGGCTCCAGCGCGCGATTCTCAAACTCGACCCGGCCTTCGGGCGCATAGCCCACACCTGTAATGTTCGTGCCGCCGGAGGCCGTCATCACACGTTGGATCGTCATCTCGGAGCGGGTCAACGTGCCGGTCTTGTCCGAGCAAATGACCGACGCCGACCCCAGCGTCTCGACAGAGGAAAGTTTCCTGACGATGGCATTGCGCTCTGCCATCCGCCGCACCCCCATCGCGAGAACCACCGACAGAATCGCCGGCAGGCCTTCGGGAACCGCTGCCACCGCCAGCGATACGCCGAGCAGCAAGATAGTGATGACATCGGCGGCGCCCCGAATATCAGAGACCAGAAGCACGGTCGCCATCACCACCACAGCGATAACGATAACTGCGATGCCGAGCATGCGTCCGATCCGTCCGACCTCCTTCTGCAGCGGTGTCGGCGCCTCCTCGGTCGACTCGAGCATCTCGGCGATCGAGCCCATCTGGGTCTGCATCCCGATAGCGGTGACCACGGCGCGACCCGTGCCCTGGGCCACGGCGGTGCCCTTGAAGACCATGTCGAGGCGATCGCCGAGCGCCGCGGGTGCTGACAACGTTGTGGGATCTTTGAGAACCGCTTCGCTCTCGCCGGTGAGAGAGGCTTCATGCACGCGCAATGACGCAGCCAGCACCAGACGAGCGTCGGCACCGATGGCGTCGCCCTCGCCGAGCATGAGCACGTCGCCTCGCACCAATTCGGCACTGGGCACCCGCCTCATCTGTCCGTCGCGCATTACGGCGGAGCTTGCGCTGGTCATCTGCGCCAGGGCCGCAACCGCGCTCGAAGCTCTCGCCTCCTGCACATAGCCCAGGACGGCATTCATGATGACGATCAGCGAAATAACGATTGCATCCACTGGCCATCCCACACGGCCTTCGATCACCCACGCAATGAGGGAGACGGCAACCGCGCCCAGCAGCAGGTAAACAAGCGGCTCGTGGAAGTGCGTGAGGATCTGCCGCCAGGCAGGGACTGGGGGCGCTGATCGCAGCTCGTTGGGCCCCTCGTTCGCGAGACGCTGCGCGGCCTCCGCCGAAGTGAGCCCGCGCTCGAGGTCCGCGCCTAACACCCTCGCCACCTCGTCGGCGTCCTTGACGGACGGGTCATTAAGCCGGTCTGCCGCCAGCCGCCCGTTCGCCTGAGCCTCGAGATCGAAATTTCCGCCCACCGTCACGTCTTGCTGTTAGTCGCGGGATAACGCAGCTTTCTTGGAAGCAGATTCTGGATGCGGCCGTAGAGCTTGCGAAACTCGATCCGAACGTCGTGAGCGATCAGCGGGTCTTCGTTCGCGGCGAATGCAGCGCGAATTTCTCCCCACCTCGATTCCGTGAGCAGCGCGCCCGCGTGCGCGAGCAGGTCTTCTTCTTTGCGCATATGCTCTCTAAGCATCGCTGCGTAGGCGTCCGCGCAGGTCATGAAGGATTGCAGGCCGCCATACGCCCCCGCGAGATAATGAACCAGTGCTGCGTGCATATCCCGCATCATCTTCGCGCTGAGCCCGTGCTCGGCCTGCAGCTCATCGAGCACAGCATTGGCCTCGGCATTTTGTCCCCTCAGCGCTTTGAAGATATAAGCATCCTCTTTCGGGTGGTGCAGTCGCTCAGGAAAGTCGTCGATGTAGTAAATGATGGAAGCGAGCAGATTGAAATCCGCCTCCGAATGCTCGGCCGCAATGTCTTGCAGCGAGTGCTGAAGCACTTCCACCACATGCCCAAGCACACGATGCTCCCGCTTGATGGTATCGACTACGAAGTTGTAGGCGGACATGGAATCGTTATCCTCACAAAAATCTTCAGTAACAGGGACGCGGGCGCCCCGGGTGCGTAACTCGGGTCATCGGCAGGCGCTGAGCCGGCGCAACGAGCCCGATTGGTATTAGATCCTGCATCACCTGGCTGAACCGTGCGCAGACGCACATAGCCTCATGTCAATCGATGGCGCTTCAGCCACCGTGAGTCCTTCTGCAGGCGGTCCAGATCTGCGCACGTTCTGATCGCATGAGCCCGTCCCAGCAAAGCAAGGAATAGCTCTGCAGTCGACAAAGCGTCGGCGAGCGCATCGTGTCGCGAATAGTTCTCGATGTCATACACGGACAGCCACTCGTCAAGCGTTTCACTTATCGCATTGGGCGGGTCGAGCGCGGGCGCCAGTAGCGCCAGGTCGAGCCAGAGGTTGCTAAGAGTGATGCCAAGCACAGAGGACGTGGCGCGCTGAATAACGATGCGGTCAAAATCAGCCTGGTACGCTAACAGCGGGTCTTTGCGCACGAACATGAGGAAGGCGATCAATGCAGCCGCCGGCTCACACCCATCGAGCTGTGCTGATCCACCAATGCCGTGAATCAGGATGTTCTGCTCAGGGCTCGCCTTGTTCTGTTGGAGAATCACCTCGAAGCTCTGCTCCAGGCGCACCAGCCCATCGATGACAACAATTGCGCCGATGGAAAGCAGCCGATCGCGCCGTGGATCGAGCCCGCTCGTCTCGACATCGACGACCACCATGCGCTGACTGTGGAGCGGGCTGGCGAGGCTGGGCTCGGGCAAAGTCCGATACATTCCGAGCTCTGGCTCGTAGCCGCTCGCGAGCGCCGACCCATGCCGCGTCAGCCTGGAAAAAAGGCTCACAGTTGATAATCGAGCGCGAGCCGGCTCTGCAGCTTGCGCGCTTGTCGAAAGCTTTCCTTGAGCATGCGCCGGTCGACTTCGTTGAGTGTGTCGGGCTGGATGTGATTCCCTCCCGTTGCCTGCGTCTTCCCATCGACAGGTAGGCGAAGCCTGAGCATCTGGATGAACAAGAAGGCCTCCTTTGCTGCGCTCACTTCCGGTGCGCTCATGTTGAGCTTCGTTCCGGCTTGTCGAAGGCGTTGCACTGTCGCCGGGTGCCGGACGCCGGAGGCTAGAGCGAGCACGCGCGCCGCGTCGACGAACAGCCTCGCGCCCGATTTCTTGAGGTCGATCGTGCCTTTCGCATCGCCTTCGTCCTCGGTTATGAAATCGGCCAGGAGTCCGAGCGGTGGGCGGGTCGCGAGCGCCTGCTGGGCCATTTGACGCATAAAGCGCGGATTGCGCGAGGTGAGGTCGAGCATATGCCCGCTCAAGCTCGCAGCGAGCGATTCGGCGCCGTAGAGAGGGCGCAGGTCGAAAAATATCGCCGCGCGAAGCAGCGCCTCCGGATCGGTATCGGCCACCCAGGTCTCGAATTGTCGACTCCACTCCGAGCTCGTCAGGCACCAGCATGCATTGCCGGCCATGATGTTTCCCTTGCAAAGCGGAAAGCCGCATGCGTCCAGCGTTCGGTTGACGGCCTGGGCGAAATGCACGAGGCGTGCGCGCACAGGCTCCAGCGGCGCATCGTGCGGGACTGAAAAGACGAGGCCATTGTCCTGGTCCGTGCTGAGCGTCTGCTCATGCCGGCCCTCGCTGCCGAATGCAAGCCATGCCCACTCGACGCCCTCCAGCTCGTGCCGGGGCCGCTCGAGCTCGATCACGCGTCGGGTCAACACATCGTTGAGTGTCGAGATGATCAGCGTCAACGGTTCGGCTGCCACGCCCTGCTCCACCATATCCTGCGCGAGCCGGCGAATGCCTCCCGCTGCGTGTTGCAGATCGGGCAAGCTCGCAGCCTGCGCAATTGTCCGATTGATGTTGCGGACGCTCTGGCGCTGTAGTGTGAACAGATCCCGCTCGCTCACAACTCCGATAAGCCGGCCGTCATCGACCACCGGAACGTGCCGGATGCCATGTTGCGCAATGAGCAGCGCAGCCTGGTAGACGCTTGCATGCGCGGGCAGAAAGTGGGGCTCACGAGACATTACGGATTCGATGGATTGTTCGAGGGGCGTTTGCCGCAACGCCACTCGATCCAGGACATCGCGGCGCGTGAAAATTCCGACGGGCGCATCGTGCGTGCCCACGACGACCATCGATCCGATGCGAGCTTCATGCATCGTGCGCAGGACTTCGGCAATGCTGCAATGAGGCGGACAACTCACCGGGGTGCGCTGAATGACTGCGCCCAGCGGCCGGTTCATCATCTGCTCCTCGTCGGCGGCGTAAGCGCGGGCGGCTCGTACCTGACGGCGCGATTCACGCAACAGACTCGCAAGATAATCCGTCGAGAACTGACGCAGGTGGGGACTGCGATCCAACAATGCCGCGAAATCCCCGGCGCCAAGCTGATAGCAGAACGTATCGAGCGCCGCCGTGTAGTCCGAGCCGGTGGCGCGTTTCTCGAGGAGCGCGCCGACCGAGAAACATTCGCCGGTGTTTAGCGTAGTAGCGTTCCCGTGCTCGAGCCCCACGCGAGAAGGCGTGAGCTGAACCCGGCCACTACGGACGACGTACAGGACCTCAGGCTTTCCGTGGTCTGGACGGAGAATCGAACTGCCTGCCGCGTGATAGCTGATAGAGAGGCGCGACGCCAGAAAGCCGAGCGCATCGTGCTCCATCCGGTCGAATGGAGGATAGCGCTTCAGGAACGCAGCAGTGGACGCGAGAAGCGAGTCAGGGACGGTTGCGCGCGTTTGTGCAGCGACCATTATTATCTTTTGCGGTCCGAGACAAGCCCACTTCTCATCCCGGTCTCCCGTCCACACGCGCGCGTGTCAGCACGGGCCAGTAGCGCACGGCATAAAGACCGAAAGCCGCAGCCCAGAAGATACCCGTGAGCTGGACGCTCGCGACATAAAGTGAAGGCGACGCCATGCCGCCGAAGACGCGAACGAACGCGGCCAGCATCACGAACGCGAACGCCGCAAACTCGTATCCATCCGCCTGAAGGCGCCTTCCGGTATGGCCGCGAGCGGTTCGCGTCATCATGCCGATCGTCAACCCGCCGATTGCGCCGATAGTAAGCGCATGAATCGCAAGAGATGCGGGGATGAGGTCGAACGCCGACAGGCCTCGAAGTATGAGGTGGATCACGATCCATGCGTACGCGGCGTGAAGTATCCACACCAATGGCGTCGTCAGGGTCCGCCATGGCCGCCACAGATACAGGCGAACGCCATGCACCGCTGCGCTCACCAGCGCCACGATCCCGACCACCGGCGGATGCAGCTGCAGGAGGTCTGCGACGAAGAGCAGCAATACGGAGCCTGGTGCGAGCTTTTCGACGAGCGCATGCCGCGTTGCGCTCGCGCCGGGAACACCGCTGTTGGTGAACATGGGTATAACGCGGCCGCCCATGACGACCATGATGAAGAGCACCACATCGAGCGCGAGCGACAGTCCTAGCCGGGGCGAAAGGGCGGAACCCTCCCGCAGCGACAGGTGCACGACAAGAATCAGCCCCGCTACAAGTAATAGCAAACCGATGAAGAAGTAATTGCGAGCATTGCGCGCACGCACGAGCGGGATGCCAATCGCGACCGCAATGGCGACAGGAAAAGCGGCGTTGACCACCGCTGCGGCGACTTCGAACGAGGTCAGGACCAGAACTCTGCCGCAGACCCAGAGCGCAACCAGAGCGATCAGCGGTGCGCCCGTCGCGGTCGGTCTGCTCGTCCAGTTGCGCACCGCCGTCAGCAGGAAGCCCGCCATCACAGCAATCGTGTATCCAAAAAGCATCTCGTGCGCGTGCCACACCGAACCCCGCAGGTAGGTGTGCGTCAGCCAACCAGCATACTGGGCGACCCACATGAGCCCACTGACTACACTGAAGAGGCTGGCCAGCAGGAAAAATGGCCGGAACCCCAGGTCCCACAGCGCAAACCGCGACGGATCCGCAGGCGCCACTGGAGCGGCGAGCGTAGTCAAAGCGAGTCCATCCGAGCTCTCATGAGCCAAACCACTGGAATCCGTGGCTTCCGGCCACTGCGCCGGCAACGGTCACGAGGCTCAGTCCGAGCAGCACCCAATGCAGTCGAACGATCAACGAAAATGTCGAATCCGGATCACGCGCCGCGCGCTCAATCATCCAGCGATGCAAAAACAGCGGCTCGAGCACGAACAGCATCAGCGTGAACACACCCCAAACCAGCACCATCGCATGCATCCACCAATACTCGATCTGTGCAAATCGCCCCCAGAGATCGAGGCGCTGAACGAGATACAGGCCGCTCAATCCGGTGATTAGCGTGGTGACGCGCGCCTGCAATCCGAATCCGCGCTCGACGCTTTCGAAGAACCGGACACGTTCCGCGGGTGTCTTCATGCGCTTCGTTGCCGGCAGCAACACGGTGGTCACCATTGCCACTCCGCCGATCCACAGCACGACGCCGAGTACGTGAAGCAAGCGCGCGATGATGGCTCCGTCCATGGCAGCGCTATTTTTTATTCCAGCGGCGCGCGGAATAGCGCCGCGCCAGAGGCGCCGAAGGACCACGACGATCCGTGCCGGTCGAACGGAATGAACCAGCCGGTCTTGATGCTTGCGCTAAGCCGCACGCGTTACATCATAGGGTTTGATCAGCACTTCGGCCGGAATTTTAAGTTCTACAGCAAGTCGTCGAATCATTTCCAGAGATAACGGTCGCACGCGATTCAATACCTCGGCTACTCGCGCACGCGAGCCGAGAAAGGGCTCGAGATCTTTGCGCGAAAGTCCCCGTGCCTCCATCACATGGTGAAGAAAATCGATTGGATCCGGATCCGGTATGGGGTAATGGATCGCCTCGTAGGCCTGAATCAGGAGCACAAGGACTTCAACACGATCAGCGTCCCTGGAGCCCGCTCGGGCATCCCAGAGAGCCTCTACTTCCTTGAGCGCGGCTTGGTAGTCGCGCTTAGTTCTTAACGGGCGAATCTCCATCTTCTCACCTCAGATTGAACCAGCATCAATCTTGTCGTAATCGCGATGCGAGCCAACAAATCTCACGAACATCATGCCGCGATTGTAGTGAACTGCTACTACCAGACGATAATCATTGCCTTTGATATTGAACACAACTCGATTGTTTGGTACGAAACTCGCGCTCCCGTACGCGGATTTGATGTCAGGAGGACTTTTCCAATCGGCTCGGCTCGCCTGCGCATGCCAACTACGCAATGGTGTCTCAGCCGCGGGATGTTTTTGCCAGAACTCGCGTAAAGTGCTGAGCGCAATGATCCGCATGCGTGACTTTACCATGCTCCCAATATGGGATCAAAGCCGATCCACTAAGGCAGGAACCCGTGCGCAGCCACTCATCTGATCCGGCCTGCCACCCGCGCATCGACGCGGACATCAGCTGATCGACACCGGCTGTCCTTGCCGATCAAAGGGAAGGAACGCGCCGATCGAACCCGTTTTGATGGATTCGATCATGCGTTGAAGCGACTGGTCGGCCTCCTCGCTTGTCGGTGCGCGGCCATCGCGCCCGGGCAGGCTCGCCACGAATACCACCGCCCAGTCCGGTGCGAACTGGCGCGATTCTTCGACCAGCGCGGCGAACGTCCCCAGTTCGTCAGGGGTTTTGTCCACGGACATCAGCGGCGTGAGCGCACCCCCCTGCCCGTTCTCGAAGCGAGTGCGCTGTTCAGGCGTGCAGTCATCGGGCAGCTCGGCGCCTGCAAAAACAAACAGCAGGCGCTGCGGCTCCGGCTGCTGATGGGCCGCGCGCCGCAGGTCGTCAAAGCTTGAAATGTTCATCGTCACTGCACCAGGGGCGTGTCGGCGGCATCGAGCGCTACGCCCTCGACCGTAGCCTCGCCGGCCAGAAGCCGCAGATACAGTCGCAGTGCGGTCACGAAGGTCTGCTGACGCAGCGACATCGTCACCGCGCCCCGCACCGCTTCGAAGGACTGTGCCACGCCAGGGTCTCGCTCCAGAACTTCGACCACGTGCAGGCCAAAGCGGCTGTGCACAAGGCGCGGCAGCACGCCGATCTCG
>JBKJPI010000109.1:0-3281 GCA_046595235.1 Burkholderiales bacterium
AAGCCGCACTGCCTGGATTCGAATTCGACACCTGGTATGGCGTGCTCGCGCCCGGGCGGACGCCGCCGGGAATCGTGGACCGGGTGTCGTCTGACGTGGCGCGCGTTCTGAGCCTCCCGGAGGTCCGAGACCGGCTCGCCGTTCGCGGCGCGGTCGCGAAACCGTCGAGCCCTGCCGAATTCGATCTTTTCGTTCGAAGCGAAATCGATAAGCTCGCACGTATCGTCAAGGCCGCCGGGGTGCAGGCGCAGTAACGAACAGCTTCTCGAAGCTACGGTAATGCTAAGAACTGAAATTGGAGGGGAAAAGATGAATACGATTGCAGCCGCCCTGCAGTTTTCGGTAGGAAAAATTCGACTCGCCGCAGCCCTGCTCCTCACGCTGGCTTTGTCAGGCTGCGTCACGAGCGGCCCGCAAGTCGACGCCACGCGCACACCGAAGAACATCATCATTCTCTTTGGCGATGGCGCCGCCGCCACGCAATGGGAGCTGGGGCGCTACACGAGCCGTGCATTGCGCAACAAACCTTTCGCAATCACCGACGTGATTTTCAGGGAGGGCAACGTCGGAATTCTCACGGTGCACTCCGCGGATTCTTTTGTCACCGACTCCGCGGCAGCAGCAACCGCGATGTCCACCGGCCACAAGACCAATAACGGCATGACGGGCATGACGCCGGACGGGAAGTCTGTGCAGACGGCGATGGAGCTTGCCAAGGCAAAGGGAAAACGCATCGGGCTCGTGACTACGGCCACGGTGTACGATGCGTCGCCGGCGGCTTTTGCGGCGCACGCCAAGTCGCGTCGGGAGGCGCAGTCGATCGTCGATCAGTTGTACGCGCTGGAACCCGACGTGATCATGGGCGGGGGCCGCGACTTCTTCCTTCCCAAGGGTAAAGGCGGCGGCAAGCGCGGCGACGGCAAGGACATGCTCGCGGCATTTGCGGCGAAAGGCTATCAGGTCGTGCAGGACGTCTCGGCACTGCGCACCGCATCGGGGCCGAAGCTCCTCGCACTTTTCGCAGACGAAGACCTCGATTTCGAAATCGATCGCGACCCGAAGCAGGAACCTTCGACCGCCGAGATGGCCGCTGCTGCGATCCGGGTGTTGTCGCAAAACAATCCGAACGGCTTCGTGCTTCTCGTCGAAAACGAAAACATCGACACCGCGGGCCACCGCAACGATGCTGCAGCGCTCATCCAGGCGTTGTGGGCGCTCGACGATGCCGCGCAAGTCGCGCTCGATTTCCAGCGCCGCGCACCGGCCGAAACGTTGATCATCGCGACCGGCGATCATGAGACCGGCGGATTGAGCGTGACTTACGCGCTGAAGGACCTGAGCTCGGTATCGAGCGCGAATCGCTACTATCCGGCCGACGCTCAGTTGCAGATGGTGAGCCGCATTCGTATCTCGCTCGAGAAAGCGGCGGAGCTTCTCGGGCCGAAGCCAACGCCCGAGCTTCTCGACCGAATCGTGGCTGAAAACTTTCCCGGCTTCAGGCTCGACGAGGATTTGCGCGCCGCGATTCTCAAACGCCAGCCGCTCGAAAGGAATGTGTTCTACATGCCGCAGGCGGCGCTCGCGCGCATGGTCTCGCGTCAGACCGGCTTCTATTGGGGCACCAGTGGGCACACGACCGAGCCGGTCCTCGTCGGCGCATTGGGGCCGGGTGCGCCGCTGTTTCGCGGCTACATGGATAACACTGATTTCGGCAAGATCCTGCACAGGCTGATCGAAGGGCGGTAGTTGTGAAGCATCAGGAGGTGCTTCGGCCGAAGCGGTGCGGCGTCAGAGCCGATCCGACACACCTCTTGGTGCCGCCAAACATGTTCGTCGAGCGCGAAACCCCGTTCGCGGCAGCAGGTCAACACACGACCAGCCGCGCACGAACGGCGCACTCGCCGGACGGCGACACAAGTCGGCGTGCCGGCTCGGCTCTGCCGCCGCATGGCGTTCCCCGGCGGAGCGACGCCAGGGAAGGGAGGTCACGGAGGGAAACCTCGTTTCCCTCCGTTCGATCACCGGCCGAGGCGGCTGCCGAATGGCAGCCGCAGTCAGTGGAGCGGGCGCTTCGTGTGCGGCTGGTCGTGTGTTGACCTGCCGCCGCGAAGCGGGTTTCCCGGTCCAATGACACGCTTTGCGGCACCATGAGGATCGACGAATCGCCTCCACCCCGCCGAATAAACAGCAACAACCTCTTGAAGCTTTACAGGTAGTTCGCCCTACGCCTGCTGATAACGGCTATTGCGCCTTGATCCCCGCTTTTTTCGCGAGCTCCGCCACGCGAACCAGCTCGGACACGATGAGCTTGTCGAACGCTTGCGGCGTGCTCGGCGCGGGCTCGGCCCCGAGTGTCACGAAGCGCTGCTGGATATCGGCTGACGCGAGGATCGCCGTGATCTCACGGTTGAGCTTGTCGATGACGCCGCGCGGCGTCTTCGCCGGCGCCAGAATTCCGGCCCACGTGTCCCACTGAAATCCAGGCACACCCGATTCGGCGATCGTCGGCACGTCAGGATAGCTGCGGGTCCGCTTGAGTCCCGTGACGCCGAGCGCGCGCACCTTGCCATCCTTCACGAGCGTGCCGAGCGTGGCGGGCGGGGTCATGAAAAACTGCACCCGACCCGCCATCGTATCGGTCAGCGCTTCAGGGATGCCTTTGTAGGGCACATGCACGACGTCGAGCTGTGCGGTGCTCTTCAGAAGCTCACCTGCGAAGTGGGTTCCGCTGCCGGTTCCTGCTGAGCCGTAATTGAGCTGGCCCGGTTTTGCTCTGGCAAGCGCGATCAGGTCCTGCACGTTTTTCACCGGCAGCGATGTCGGCACGACGAGCATGTAGTTCGCGGTCGCGGTTGTCGTAATGCCGGCGAAGTCGCGCAGCGTATCGTAAGGAAGCTTCGCATACACCGAAGGCGATATCGCGTGCGACGAGGAGGCCGAGAGGAGCGTGTGACCGTCGGGCGTCGCGTCGGCGACGATCTTGGTACCGGTCGTGCCGCCGGCGCCGGGCCGGTTATCGACGACAACCTGATGCCCGAGAGATTCTGCGAGCTTGCCTGCTATGAGGCGCGCCGTAATGTCCGGCTGCCCGCCTGGGGTGAAGCCGACCACGATGCGAATCGGACGGCTGGGAAAAACTTTTGCCGCGTCGAAGACCTGTGCAGCGATTGCAGCTGAAAACGGTACCAGCGCCAGCGTACCCAGGCAGGTCATTGTGGCGATCACGCGTAAGCACATACAAACCGCTCCGGTTATTGGAAGCATGATGAACAAAATCGCGC
>JBKJPI010000318.1:0-5778 GCA_046595235.1 Burkholderiales bacterium
CTTCGACGGCGAGTTGGTAGGCGCTGCCGCTCAGCAGAACATTGAAGTTGCCATTGGGCCGCAATGATAGTGAACGCTCCGCATTGACAGGAAGCGCGAGACCGCCCGGGTCCCCGATCACGCCCCCGGTGCCGCCTGCAGTAACCTGGCCGGTACCGACGCTGACATTTGCGGCGCCAATACGCGAGGTATTGCTCGTTGCGCGAATCGAGCCCCCTCTGCTCAAGATCGATACGAACTCGGAGATTCTGTTCTGGGTGCTGGTCGGCGCTGCCGCCGTGATCGTCCCGACGTTGACGTCGCCTTGAGCGTCGATAACGACCTGGGCAGATGCGCAGTTGAAAGAGTTGAAACACTGCGAAGCGGTGGCGGCTACGTTTGTCGCGTTGAGTGCCGTGCCTGAGCTAATGCTCACGGATGCGCCAAATGGATTACCTGACGTGGCGATCACACTCGACGCATTGTCCACCCCCGAGCTAATCGAGCCCTCGGCTGCGGTGAGGTTCACCGTGCTCGTGCTTGCGATCGTTCCGGAGAAAACACCGAACTTGCCGTTCAAATCGACGGGACCGCTCACTGCATTGATTGCCCCCGCGCTTACGAACCCTTCAGCGCTCAGCAGCGTGACCGCGCCGCCGCCGCTCGATATCGCATTCGGAAACACGCCGGCCGGGCCCGTCACAGTTACACCGCCGCCATTCGACGTGATGCCCTGTGCGCTCACAAAGCCCTCCTGCGTCGTCATCGTGACCGGTCCTTGCGTCACAACGAGGCCGGTACTGAGTGAATCCTTCGTAGTGGCGGCGAAGCTTCCCCCCGTAACGTTGGCGAGGCGGATCGAAGTTCCGGCGTTCGCGGTGTTTGCCGTGATCGCACCCGTGGTGCCGGAATCGAGCGACAACGAAAAAGCTGAGATCCCAGCAATGGCCGCGTTGGACGGTTCTAATCCGCCGGTATCCAGCGTAATGTTTCCGCCCTGGGTGCGGATGGTGGCCGCATTCGGGCTTTCGATGCGCGGCGCTCTCAGTGTGACGGACCCGCCATTCGTCGTGATATTGGCCGCCACGTCCATGCGGTTGGGCGGTAGAGGTTCGGTACTACCCGGTGGGTTCGTCGGCGTCCACTGATCGACCTGCGCACTCAAACTCTGGCCAGAACGCGTGAGGTTTACAGGATCGCTGAAGCGCATGTAACGGCCCGCGCGCAAGGTGACGTCTCCCGAGATCGCAGCAAGCGCAGCCGGCGACACAGTGACTGCATTGCCCGGAACATCGGTTGCCTCGTCGATGATCGACGTGACGCTGCCCCCGAGGATGGCGATGAACAGGTCGAGCGGGTCGAGCAAAAGGTTGCCGTGCTGACCCTTTTCAGCGCCCAAATCCGCGCGACCCGCGAATACCAGGTTTTCTTTGCCCGATACTTCGGCAAACCCGCCGTTGCCGCCATTCGCGCCGCCCCGCGCGCTCAAGCTGCCGAAATACTGCGTTGACTTGTCCGCCCAGACGATGACTCTGCCGCCGTCACCGGCTTGCGTCGCGTCTGCGTTCAGCGTGACGTTGGGGCCGACGAACGTACGTGATGCGTTCTGTACTGCCGCATTCGCGCCCTGATAATCACCACCGATGCGGATCTGCCCTCCGCCGCTGGCGCCGGATACATCTATTGCAGTGTTACCGGTAAGAGAAACGCGATTGCCGAGCACGGCGATGTCGCCGCCCTTCGCACCGACCGCCGACGTTGTGCTGTTACCTGCAAGCGTGGCGTCGCCTTGTGCCTTCAGTACGACGCGCCCGGCTTCATCGCGAGTCAGCGCATTCGCTCGAATGTCCCCGGTATGCCTGAGCGTTCCTGCAAATACGCCCACCGCACCGCCATCGGCGAGCAGCTTGCCGACGTTCAGCACCGAGTCAGTCGGCGCCTGAATCTCGAACTGCACCCCTTCCAGATCCATGCTGCCGATGGTCAGTTTCTGGCCGGCGGCAAGCACGATCTGCCCGCCTTCAGTCTGGATGACGCCGCTGTTCTCGACGTTCGGCGCGACGAGGACGATGTTGCCGCCCTGCCCTGCCTTGATCCAGCCCTGATTAATGATCGAGCCGGCGCCCGCTGCGCCGTCGAACTTGAGCTTGCCGGCGAGAAAGTCGCCGTCCTGCATGCGCAGGGTCGATCCGACAAACCCTGCGGTGTCGATCACCCCACCTGCGCCGATCAGAATGCCCGCAGGATTGATCAGGAATACGCGGCCGTTCGAAAGCAGCTGGCCGTGAATCTGCGAGATGTCGGCGCCGACGACTCGATTGAGTACGGAGCTGGAGGCCGACTGCTGAACGAATTGGGTGACTGATCCGGCGCCGATCGAGAAGCCTTGCCAGTGGATGATCGAGCCGGGGGTGTTGGTGACTTTCAGGGCATTCGTGCCGAGGCCCTGAATCTGCACGTTGCCGTGCGTCACCTGGGGCCCCGTGGGGTTTGCCCACGATGGAGCCACGCTGAAACAACTGCTGACGGCGACTGCGATCGGCCGCACCAGCCAGGTTTTCTGTTTCATGGTAACTCCCGCGCCGCCTGGCACTGATCCCCTAGATTACCCCCGGACCGTTATCCCGAACAGCCTACTTTCAGCGTATGGCACTAGTACTAGTGGTCGCACTTCGTACGAGCACTTCGGCCATCGCGGCGCCGAATCGGCGGGCAACCCGCTCTGCGATATTCTCGCGCGTTGTGAAATCGACGATCTCTTCGGCCTTGATAACTTCGCGCGCCACGAAGTCCACGCTCCCGAGCGCATCCGCGAGGCCGAGCTCCACACTTCGGGTGCCCACCCACAGAAGGCCCGAGAAAAGCTCCGGTGTCTCCTTCAGCCGTTTGCCGCGCCCCTCGCGAACGACGGTGATGAACTGCTGATGGATTTCATTCAGCATCGTCGCCGCGTATTTCTGCTGGTCGTCGCGGATCGGTGAGAAGGGATCGAGAAATCCTTTGTTCTCGCCGGCTGCGAGGAGCCGGCGCTCGATGCCGAGCTTGTCCATAAGACCGGTGAAACCAAACCCATCCATGAGGACGCCGATCGATCCGATGATGCTGCCCTTGTCGACGTAGATACGATCAGTCGCCACAGCCACGTAGTACCCGCCGGACGCGCAGATATCCTCGACGACCGCATACAACGCGGTATCAGGATACTTAACACGCAACCGCTTGATCTCGTCGTTGATGTGTCCGGCCTGCACGGGACTTCCGCCCGGACTGTTGATGCGCAGAATGACACCTTGTGTGCCTTTGTCCTTGAAGGCAGCTTGCAATGCCCCAATGACATTGTCTGCGCTTGCCGAGCTGTCCGGTCCTATCACCCCCTGTAATTCCACCAGCGCCGTGTGTTTGCCCGATGACGTTGCATCCTTTTTCCCGATCCAGCCGAGCCACAGAGCGAGCAGCGCGAAAAGATAGATGAAGAGGAGAAGCTTGAAGAACACGCTCCAGTGCCGCGCGCGTCGCTGCTCCCCGATTGCCGCAAGCGCGACTTTCTCGAGCGTCTTACGCTCCCACGCGTCTCCTGTGTTCGGATCGATTTGTGCCATGCCCTTACCCGCTTAGTTGTGTTCTTGTTGTGCGCTGAACGCGCTGAATGGACTCATCTCACCGTCCCGCCGACCCTGCAGTCGAAGTATAGCGGAGCACCAGCATCACATGCGCCACGCACGGTTCACGCATGCTCCAGAAACCACGCGCGGAGCTCGGCACAATTGCGAACGCATGCGAGCGGCTTGTACTCCAGCAGCTCAGCCTCCTCGTGCGCGCCGTGGGCGATTGCGACGCGCGCCATTCCCGCATTACGCGCCATGAGCATGTCGTGGGTCGTGTCGCCGATCATCAATGCGCGATCGGTGGTGACCGCCGTAGCTTCGAGCACCGCCTTCACCATGCCCGGGTGAGGCTTCGAAAAGCCTTCATCGGCGCATCGTGTCGCGCTGAAGTAAGTCGTCAATCCGGTCGCCGTCAGCGCCCGATCGAGCCCGCGTCGGCTTTTACCGGTCGCCACAGCCAGGACGTGTCCGCGGTCGCGCAATTCGCCGAGCATCTCCTTCACGCCGGCAAAGAGCGTGGTCCCAGTGTCCCGCTCGAGGAAGTGGTGGCGATAGCGATCGACGATTTTCGGGTATTCCGCAACGGCGACACCGGGTAAAACGTGTGCGAGTGCATCGTTAAGACCGAGTCCGATGATGTAGCGGGCGTTGCGCTCGGTCGGTATGGGGAAGCCCAGGTCGCCGCATGCAGCTTGTAAAGCGCCGGCGATGCACGCCGCCGAATCCATGAGCGTTCCATCCCAATCAAAAACCAGGAGATCAAATTGCCGCGGCATCGACTTCTTTCAGCGTGTCCAGGAAAGTAGAAAGATCGGAAGGAAGCGCCGAGTCGTATGTCGCCGAGCGCGCGGTCAATGGGTGGGTTATGGTCAACCTGAACGCATGAAGAAACATGCGCTTCAGACCGCGCTTCGCAATCGCCTTGTTGAGCTCGAAGTCGCCATACTTGTCGTCGCCCGCGATAGGAAAACCGAGGTGTGCGAGATGAACCCGGATTTGATGGGTGCGTCCCGTCTTGAGCTCGGCTTCCAGAAGACTCCACTCCGGGAAATTCTGTCTGAGGCGAAAAACAGTCTGCGATGACTGGCCGTCGTCCTGAACCCTGACGCGCCGCTCACCATTTGCCTGTACGTACTTATGCAGCGCGAGCTTCACGCTCTGTCTGCCTTGCGTCCAGCGGCCTTTCGCCAGTGCAAGGTAATACTTCTGCGCAGCGCCTTCGCGCAGTTGCGCATGAAGGTGCGTGAGCGCCGAGCGTTTCTTTGCAACCACCAGCAGCCCGGACGTTTCGCGGTCGAGCCGATGCACGAGCTCGAGAAACCGCGCGTCCGGACGTTCGAGCCTCAGCTGCTCTATGACGCCGACGCTAACCCCACTTCCGCCATGGACGGCCATGCCCGCAGGCTTGTCGAGCACGAGCAGGGCCTCGTCTTCATGAATAATGCACCGGTCGAGCCGGCGAACGACGACCCGCCCCGGCGGCACCTCGGACGCGCCGCGGATCGCGGTTCGCACCGGGGGCACCCGCAACCGATCGCCGATCTTCAGGCGGTGGTCCGGGCCGACGCGGCCGCTGTTCACCCGCACCTCGCCGCTTCTGAGAATCCGGTAAATATGGCTTTTCGGCACGCCCTTCATGAGTCGCGTCAGATAGTTGTCGACGCGCTGCGCGTCGCCTTCCTCCCCGACTTCATGCCACGTTGCCGAATCTTTACTTAACCCTTTCATTTGCCTATACTATTCCATGGCACCAGCGTGACGAGCCAGTGAAGCGATAAAGCTTTGGCTCGCCGTGCACCACGCCGCAGCATCCGCGCAAGACCGGTAATTCCGAGAGCTCTTCAGGCGGATGTGCGAAAGCTCAAGCGATGGGTGGTGACAAGGTAAGTACTCGTAGTTCCAGCGACGGGGTCGGCATTTACCGCGTCACCGCTGGTTACTCTGGTTAACGTCGCTCACCAGATGAAGTAGCGATACTAGACCGATTTACGCGCTCACGGCTTGCTGAATACAGGGACACGCGAGGATACGCGGGTCTCTTTTACCGAACTGCACGCTACATATTTCGCGGTCACCACTGTCAATGAACATCAACTCCAGTGACTGATTGAGCCTTCCATCGCGAGAGTTTCGCGCGAAGGCTCAATCAGTCACTGGAGTTGATGTTCATTGACAGTGGTGACCGCGAAATATG
>JBKJPI010000343.1:0-4046 GCA_046595235.1 Burkholderiales bacterium
TAACGCTTGCAGCCGTCGCCACGTGCACGGCGCTATTGCCTGCCACGGGCTCCGCGGCTACAGGGGAAAGGTTGGACGGCTACCTCACTGACACGCAAGGCGGCATCGTGCGCGCAATCGGCGCCGGCGTCTGCGTACGCACCAGCCAATGGACCCCGGCACTGGCAGTTGCCGAGTGCGATCCCGATCTCATCAAGAAGCCCGCTCCGACGCCCGCGCCTGCACCTAAGGCCGCGCCCGCGCCCGCACCGAAGCCCGAGGCGAAGCCCAAGCCCGCCAAGCCCGAGATGATGAACATCGAGCGGAAGATCGAGCTGCAGGGCATGCCGTTTGACAAAGCTGAGATGACACCGGACAACGTGAAGGAGCTCGATCAGTTCCTGGCTGATCTCAAGCCGGTAACTCTGGGCGCCGTGATCGTTACGGGTCACACCGACCGCATCGGTAGCCTGCAGTACAACCAGCGTCTGTCCGAGCGCCGTGCTGTCGTCGTGAAAGATTACGTCACCAGCAAAGGCATCGATCCGAAGCTGATCTTCTGGGAAGGTAAGGCCTTCAAGCAGCCGATCCCCGTGACCAAGTTCTGCTCGAACAAGATGAAGCGTAAGCAGCTCATCGAGTGTCTGGCACCGAACCGTCGCGTAACGGTCGAGGCAGTCGGCGTGCAGGCAAAACCGCCGGCGAAGAAGCCGGAAGCAAAGCCGGAAGCAAAGCCCGCTACGTAAGCAGTTAGCGTCACTTTAAAAAGCCCCGCTTCGGCGGGGCTTTTTTTATGGCATAAAGCACTATGCAACCTGCACCCGCCGATACCATCATCAACGCACGCTGGATGGTCCCCGTCGAACCGGCGGGCGTCGTACTGGAGTCGCACTCGCTGGTGGTCAACGCCGGCGAAATCGTGGCTGTGATTCCGACCGCTGACGTCGCTGCCCGCTACACGGCCGGTACCCGGCTGCACCTTGATGAGCACGTCCTCATTCCGGGCCTGGTGAACCTTCATACGCATGCGGCGATGTCGCTCATGCGAGGGCTCGCGGACGACCGTCCATTGATGGACTGGCTGCGAAACCATATATGGCCCGTCGAAACTCAGATCGTGTCGCACGCGTTCGTGCGTGACGGCACCCTCCTCGCCTGCGCCGAAATGTTGCGTAGCGGTATCACGTGCTTCAGCGACATGTATTTCTTCCCTGAAGCCGCGGCCCAGGCGGCTCTCGAGGCCGGAATGCGTGCGGCCATCGGGATGATCGTCATCGAGATGCAATCGCCTTACGCAAGTGACGCGCAGGACTATCTGGCCAAAGGCCTTGCGATGCGCGACGCCTTACGGGACGAGCGGCTGCTCTCCTTTTGCCTCGCCCCTCACGCGCCTTATACCGTATCGGACGCGACCCTTCAGCGCGTAGCGACTTACGGCAACGAGCTCGATGTGCCGATTCACATTCACGTGCACGAGACGCTGGACGAAATCCGCGAAAGCATTAACGCGCACAAGGTGAGACCGCTCGAGCGGCTGCAACGGCTTGGGCTCCTCGGGCCGAGCCTGATCGCCGTTCACGCGGTGCATCTGGAGCCTGCCGAAATCGAGCTCCTCGTTCGGCATGGTTGCAGCGTCGCGCACTGCCCGACATCGAATCTGAAGCTCGCGAGCGGTATCGCACCGGTGGCCCGCATGCTCGAATGCGGCGTCAACGTCGGCCTCGGCACCGACGGCGCGGCGAGCAACAACCGGCAGGACCTCATGAGCGAAATGCGCCTGGCTGCCCTGCTGGCAAAAGGCTCGAGCGGGAGCGCGACGGCGGTGCCGGCACATAGCGCCCTGCATATGGCGACACTGGCCGGCGCAAAAGCATTGGGCATCGACGCACGCGTCGGCTCGCTGAAGCCCGGCAAACGCGCCGACATGACCGCGGTTCGGCTTTCCGACGTCGAGCTTGCACCCTTATTCGACCCGGTGTCGCACCTCGTCTATGCTGCAGGCCGCGAGCACGTCACCCATGTGTGGGTCGATGGCGAGTTGCGTGTCGAGGACGGTGTGCTCACCTGCCTGGATGCACGCGAGGTCAAGCTTAAAGCGATCCACTGGGGAGATAAGATCAGAGACCATGCTTAACGTCGATCCTTTAGAGCTCGAAAAATTCAGCCAGCTCGCCCACCGCTGGTGGGACCCGCACAGCGAGTTTAAGCCGCTGCACGAAATCAATCCGCTGCGCCTCGATTACATCGACCGCATTGCCGCGCTCGCGGGAAAGTCGGTGCTCGACGTTGGCTGCGGCGGCGGGATACTGAGCGAAGCGATGGCCACTCGCGGCGCGCACGTCACCGGCATCGATCTCGCAGATAAACCGCTCAAAGTGGCGCAGCTTCATCTCCTTGAATCCGGCGCCGACGTGGATTACCTCAAGATCTCCGCCGAAGACCTGGCGCGCGAGCGACCCCGGCAGTTCGACGTAGTCACCTGCATGGAGCTTCTCGAGCACGTGCCTGACCCCGCCGCGACGGTGCAGGCCTGCGCCACGCTGGTGAAACCGGGTGGCGTCGTATTCTTCGCGACCCTCAACCGGAATCCGAAGTCGTATCTATTCGCCGTAATAGGCGCGGAATACATCCTGAAGCTTCTGCCTCGCGGCACGCACGACTACGGAAAATTCATCAAGCCTTCCGAACTTGCATCGATGTGCCGCAAATCAGGCCTGTCGCTGGCGGGCCTGAAGGGGATGACCTACAACCCATTCACCGGCCGTTATGCGCTCGGCGCCGACACTGATGTCAACTACATCCTGCACGCGCACGCGCCTTGAAATTCGCGGCCGTACTCTTCGATCTCGACGGCACGTACGCCGACACCGCGCCTGATCTCACGCGCGCGCTCAACATCATGCGTAACGAGCGTGGCCTCCCGCCGGTGTCAGCAGATGCGACACGGCCCCTCACTTCCACCGGCGCACGCGGGATGCTGCACGTCGGCTTCGACATGGCACCCGAGCACCCGGATTACGCCGCGATGCGCGTCGAATTTCTGGACGTGTATGCACGCAACCTCTGCGTCGAGACGCGCCTTTTCCCCGGGATGGATGCGCTGCTTGCGGCGATCGACGATGCTGGAATGCGGTGGGGCATCGTCACGAACAAGGCGGAGCGCTTCGCGAAACCGCTCATCGAGCAGTTGGATCGCGCGAAGCAATGTGCGTGCGTCATCGGCGGCGATACCACCGCGCACACGAAGCCGCACCCGGCGCCGCTGCTCGCCGCCGCAGGATTGCTCGGGATCGAGCCTGAGTCGGCCATCTACATCGGCGACGATCGCCGCGATATAGACGCGGGACGCGCTGCGCGCATGAAAACAATCGCGGTCCGCTATGGCTATCTGAACGGCGGCGACCCCGACGCCTGGGGCGCCGATGCGGTGGTCGATTGCCCGCAGGACGTGATCCCGCACCTCTAACGCCGCGTCGGAACCTTTCGCCCGCACCCGCGTCGAACCTTTCGCTTGATATTCAAGGCGGCAGGCACCATTTGAGATAACATCCTGCTGCAGCAACGAATCCGGGGGCGACCTGGTTTCGACGTGGGTTACGAAGCAGCACAGGGCATGCCAAGGTCGAGTCACCTTGTTAAACAGCTCGAAATTACTTAAACGCAAACGACGAGCGTTACGCTCTAGCCGCCTAACACCGGCTAGACGCTGCACTGATCTGCTGATGGGTCAGGCCTGTGATCGGACGAGGCGCAAGCCAAGTCTGTAAACAGGTGCAGCGTCATTCACATCAGCCTCTCTGCGGGGTTTGGTCGCTTAACCTCGTGGATCCGTCGAAGCGACTGGCCAAGCATCAGCCTGCCGGTTGGCGGTTGCGAGGCGAGACCCAAATAACCAGGCTAAGCATGTAGTCCTGACTGTGGAGGGCTTGCGGACGCGGGTTCGATTCCCGCCGCCTCCACCAATTGCCTCACCAAGAACATCCGGAAACGTCTATAATCCAGCGTAATTGCTGGATTTTTTCTTGGTAGACATCCGGAGGAATCCGATGATTTCCGTTGAAATCCGG
>JBKJPI010000357.1:0-5379 GCA_046595235.1 Burkholderiales bacterium
GTCATCAGATGCGCCTTGGCGGCGCGATGCTTGCCCAGTCCGTGCCGCTGATGCTCATTATGTTCGTGCTGTTCCCACGCGTGCAGGGCCCGCTGTGGGGTATGCCGACGGACTCGCAGCGCGCGACATCCGGACTTTCCGACACGATGTCGCCCGGCAGCCTCAGCAACCTCACGCTTTCCGACGCAGTCGCTTTTCGTGCCGTCTTCAAGTCCCCGATGCCGCAGATCAACCGGCTCTACTGGCGAGGCCCGGTGCTGTGGGAATACGACGGCCGCACGTGGCACGCCGCGCGGCCGACCTACAGCGAGCCCAGGTTCGACGCCACTGATCGGCCGGTCGAATACACCGTCACCGTCGAGCCTCACGGAAAAGCATGGCTCTTTGCGCTGGATCTCCCAGGCCGCTTGCCGTCCGGGGCCGTGGCGACTTCCGATCTTCAGCTCATTTCGACGCGCGCGGTCACGACGCGGCTGCGCTACGACATGGTGTCGTTTCTGGACTATGCCTACGGCCGCGACGAGAGCCCCGAGATGCTCGATCGCGCCTTGCACCTGCCTACGGGATCGAATCCGCGCACCGTGGCCTACGCCAGCGACCTTCGTCGCCGAAGCGGCAGCGATCGCGACTTCATGCAGACGGTGCTCGGTCGATTCAGTAGCGAGGGCTTCGTGTACACGCTCCAGCCCCCGCTCCTCGGCGAACAATCGGTGGACGAGTTCCTTTTCGCTGCGCGAAGCGGTTTCTGCGAGCACTATGCGTCCGCTTTCGCAGTGGTCATGCGTGCCGCCGGAATCCCCGCGCGAATCGTCACGGGTTATCTAGGCGGTGAAGTGAACCCGATAGGCGCATACCTGATCGTTCGTCAGGCCGACGCGCACGCGTGGACCGAAGTCTGGCTGAAAGGCGAAGGGTGGGTACGCGTCGATCCGACTGCGGCGGTCTCGCCCGCACGCATCGAGCGCGGTATCAACGCGGCGGTGTCGCCGGGCGGAACGCTGCCGCTCTTCATGGGCGCGGACCTGCCGATTCTTCGCGAGCTGCGCCTTACATGGGACTCGCTCGCGAACAGCTGGAATCAGTGGGTGCTGGGTTACACGCCTGAAACACAGCGCGCGCTTCTGACCCGTGTCGGGCTCGATGACGCGACGTGGCGCACCCTGGCAGCGCTGCTCCTCGGGATGACGGGCGTATTCACACTGGTGCTCGCGCTTTTCACTTTGCGGCGCCTCCGCGTGCGCATCCGCGATCCAGTCGCGGTTGCCTATGCAGCGTTCTGCGCAAAGCTTCGTGAGCGCGGACTCGTGCGGTTCCCACATGAGGGGCCGCTGGCGTTTGCGGATCGCGTGGTGGCGGCCCGGCCCGATTTGAATGAGGCGGTGCTCGGCTTCACTCAACGTTACGTCGCTCTGCGCTACGCCGGGGAATCCGGGGTGCAGAGCATTGCGCGGCTGCGCGAGCTCGCGCGCAACTTTACGCCTTGAGCGGCGAGATCAAATCCTAAGTCGCCGCCGGCAGGAGCTTCATCGGATCGACGGGCTTACCGAGCCGGCGAATTTCGAAATGGAGCTTGACCTGGTCTGCATCGGTATTGCCCATTTCCGCGATCTTCTGGCCTCTGGCCACGTTCTGGCCTTCTTTTACGGTGAGCTCGCTGTTGTGCGCATAGACGCTCAAGTAGGTGTTGTTGTGCTTGATCACGATGAGCTTGCCGAATCCGCGGATCCCCGTCCCGCTGAAAATCACCCGTCCTGGGGCGCTGGCAAGGACGGGCTGACCGGCCCTGCCGGCGATCGCAATGCCTTTGCTCGTCGTATCGTTGAAGGTGCTGACCACCTTCCCTCGAACGGGCCATGCCCAGTCGAGATCCTCGGGCCCGCGGGCAGCCTCGCCGCCGACGTCGGGACGCGGCGCTTCCGCACGGACTTCCGGACGGGCAGGTTCCACACGTGCTGTCGGATTGCCCTCGGGTCTGGATAGCTGCGCCAAGGCCTGCTCGGAGTATGGCAGCCGCACGCCTTTGGGCTCAGTGACTACAGAGGACGAGCCCGGCGTAGGCGGAAGCGCGACGGCGGCACCCGCAGGACCGCTGCCGATGGGTTTCCCCTGCACGGGCCCGCCGGGCACCTTCAGCGGAGCGGCGACGGCGGCACCGGTCGGGGGCACGACCCTCAGCGTCTGTCCCATCCGCAGCGCACCGGGGTTGTCGAGTCCGTTCCAGATCGCAAGCTCGCGATAATCGACGCCATGCTCTAGCGCAATGGTGTACAGCGTGTCGCCCGGCTTCACAACGTAAGTATCGCGACCTTCAGCTGCGGCACCGACGACCGGCCGCGCTGCCGCAGACGGTTTTGGCCCAGACGCGGGGGCCTGCGCGGATTGCCGCGCCGGCGGTGTTCTATCCGTGACCGGCGCCGGACGGGTGGACACGCATCCTGCGGCAACGAGCACAGCCGCAGTGACGAAAATCCAGCGGAGGTGCCGAAAATGCCCGCGGACTTTCACGCAACTCCGGGAAGCAAAGGCACGAACTTCACGACGTCCATTTTCTTTTCGACAAAGCCATTGGCGGTGCGCTCGATCACGAGGAGGCGCTGCTCTCCGGCATTGGAAATGGGCAAAATCATTCTACCACCCACCGTGAGCTGCCCGAGGAGATCACGGGGCACGTGGGTCGCAGCCGCGCTCATGAGGATTGCATCGTAGGGTGATGCGTCGGGCATGCCGACCTGACCATCCCCGTGCCGTAACCTCACGTTGGAAACCCGGAGCTCGCGAAAGTGTTTTCGAGCTTTCGCAAGCAGCGCTGCCAAGCGCTCGATCGAGTAAACCTCCTTCGCAAATCGCGACAGCACGGCAGCCTGGTAGCCGCAGCCGGTGCCAATCTCGAGGACTTTGTTGATTGCGTCACCAGCGCGCACGATCTCGCTCATGCGCGCAACCGTGTAGGGGCTCGAGATCGTCTGACCGAAGCCCAGCGGCAGCGCGATGTCTTCGTAAGCACGGCTGGCAAGGGCTTCGTCAACGAAAAGGTGCCGCGGGACTTCGCCGAGCGCGCTCAACACGACTTCGTCCTTGATCCCCTGCTCGCGCAGCCGCTCGACCATGCGCATGCGCGTGCGCTGAGACGTCATGCCGATGCCGCTATGGCGCCCGCCGGTCATCTCCTCAGCCCAGCCACTCGGTGACCGCCTGCATCTGTGGATAACGCGTGAGGTCGACCTGCAGGGGGGTGATCGACACGAAGCCGGCGGCAGCCGCGTGAAAGTCCGTGCCCGCGCCTGCGTCCTGAGCAGCCCCCGCCGCGCCGACCCAGTACACGACTTCTCCGCGCGGCGTCGTCGATTTCACCACCGGCTCGGCCTTGTGCCGCTTTCCCAGGCGGGTCACAGTCGTGCCGCGCAGGCCATCGTAGGGCGAATCCGGCACGTTTACATTGAGAAGCACGGGCGCCACGAGTGGCTGACTCCGAAAGCGTTCCACGAGATCGCAGGCGACACGTGCCGCCGCCGCGAAGTGCCCGCCGCCGTCGGCGACGAGAGAGATGGCAATCGAGGGGATACCCAGGAGAAACCCTTCGGTGGCGGCTGCAACGGTGCCGGAGTAGATCGTATCGTCGCCCATGTTCGCTCCGGAGTTGATACCGGATACGATAAGGTCGGGCAGCTCAGCGAGGAGACCCGTGACAGCGAGATGAACACAGTCGGTGGGCGTGCCGTTCACGTACATGAACCCGTTCGACGCGCGTCTCACAGTCAGCGGCCGGTCGAGGGTCAACGAGTTACTGGACCCGCTGCGATCGCGTTCAGGCGCCACTACGGTGACCTCGGCGCAGCCGGCGAGTGCTTCTGCCAGTACGGTGATCCCGGGTGCGAAATAACCGTCGTCGTTGCTCACCAGGATGCGCATGGCGTCGCGCTGCAGCGAGTATTGATGCAGTGTGCTTGTCGATCAGGTCGCTGCATCTGAAAGGCAAGTGAAAACACACAAGAATTGTAGCACGCGACCTGTCGCGCCCACCTCTAACGCACCGCGGGAAAGTATGCGAGAAGCAGCCGCATTCGTAACGCGCGCGCCAGGTCGGCGCGAATGAGCAACTGATTTTTTTTGCAGCAGAAAAAGATTTTCTATTGACCATGACCGACGCGTGCGACAGGATGCATCGAAACGATAACAAAACTTTGTACGCGGCAACGCGCAGGGGATTTTCTGAAAGGGGGTGGATTTGGACTGGGACTTTCTGCAACGGTATGACGAGAGCTGGATCTGGCGTCGCGCAGATCGACATCATGTAACTGAAAGCGCGCGCAATTTCGCGGCATTCGACGAGTGCGTAGCAGATGCGGTTTGTCACGGTTATGTCATCTCGCGCGATGGCAAGAAGAAGACTGCGTCGCGGAGCCGCGCGCAGACCGGTGAACGCAGTGCCGCGCGCATCGCCCAACGGCAACGATCGAATTGAACTAAGGATGGTGGCCGGGGGGACGGACGCCTGCCGGCTTGATACGGTCACGCGCGCCGCTCATGCGGCGGGATGACTCGCCCGACTACGCCGCGAGGGCGAAGCCGCGAGTACGGCGATGCTTGAACCCGAAGTGGCGCTCGATATCCTGGACCATGGGTCCAACTTCCCGCACGGCATCTTTCAGCGTGTCGGCGGTAACACCGAAGCGATCGCTCCACCACCGGCAATCCCAATGCTGCCCCACGTAGATCACGCTCCGGTCGCGCGGACCCTTGGCGAGTTCACGCGCGTGGCGCGTCGCGGCTTCGCGCCGCGCGGCGTCGAGAAGAATCATGGAGCGGCGCGTTTCATACACGCGACGCACGGGCGGTTTAGCCCTGCCCGATCTCGCCGTTACGGGAGCAGCAATTGTTCGGCTCGTGATCAGGCGCCAGGCGCCATACAGCAGCACGAGCGCGGCAACGGCGACGCTGGGAACACGCCAGTGGGCCGCAGAAACCGTGTAGCCGCAGGCAGCAAGCACCTGCAGCGCGTTTCCACATAGCAAGACGATAAGACCGAAGCGGCCATCAGAGCGCTGCACCCGCAATGCTGCGAGCACCTTGGGATACCCAGCGACAATCCGCGTAGCCTTGGTATAAAGCGCCCGGTGCGAAAGAAACATGATCATCGCGCCAATGAACGCGTACGCGAGGCCCGTTGCCAGCACGAGGTTTATATTCATCTTCTGTCGCGAACTCCCAGTAACAGACCACTTGCATTCGTAATTCTGGGCACCTGCGGGGCTTTTGCCTTCTATCGCGTTTTGCGAGTCGCGTCTTTTTTAGCGCGAAGCAGGAAATCGTTCCGGACTATACCTGATGGGCCCTGGATTTCGCAACGTTTTTAGGCGTCATTCTCAACGACGCTGTCAT
>JBKJPI010000656.1:0-4514 GCA_046595235.1 Burkholderiales bacterium
GGGCATCGCTGCGGCGATCAGCTCATCGTCGGTGTGGGCAGCGTCCTGCGGGCCGTCTCGCTCGCCTGTTTCCGGAGCGTTTCGGGCAGGTGTATCGCAAATTCGTCGCCCCCGAGCCGGTAGAGCTCGCCCTCGCAGGCGCGCGTCACGCCCCGCAGGACGCTGCCCACACCGACGATGAGCTGATCGCCGCAGCGATGCCCGAAATTGTCGTTCACGTACTTGAAGTGATCGATGTCGAGGAAAAGGAGCGCACCGACGCCGCCGAGACCGAGGGTGTTTTCAACGCGGCTTTGCAGGCTGTGCCGGTTGGGCAGATCGGTCAGCGGATCGTGCATCGCGAGGTGCTCGATGCGTTCGGCCGCAAGGTGCTGATCGGTGATGTCCCGCGCAGTGCCGCGGATACCGAGCACTTCCCCGTTGTCATCGTGGGTGAGACGCGCATTGATGCCTATCCAGCGGTCTTCGCCCACCGCCGTCATGACGTGCGTCACGTAATTTTTGACTTCGCCCGTCCGGCGCAGCATCGCAAGAAAGCGGCGGTTAGCGAGGTGCGCGGTGCTGGCCTCGAAATTGAAGAAGCAGCGCCCGATCAAGTCTCTGGGTGCAAGTCCGAAGATGTCGTGCGCGGCGGTGTTGAGATAGGTGAAGCGACCCTGAGCGTCGGTCGCCCAGATGAGATCGTGGGAAGTTTCTACGAGATCGCGATAGCGGTTTTCGCTTTCCAGAAGGAGCTGGATGATGCGGCGCTTTTCGGCCAGCGCCCGCTTTACGGTGGCAAGCTCCTGGGAGGTTTTTTCGACACTTGCGCCTAAGCCCGATGCGCCAAGACGGTCGATCAGCTCCTTTGCATAGCGGCGGTGCCCGCCGGACGTGCGCAGCGCCACGAGAACGCCTTGCTCATCCCAGCGCCGGAGCTTCTGAATGGGAATTCCCAGGAGTTCGGACGTTTCCTGGATGCTGTATTCCATTTCCGAGTGAGCCATGCGCCCCCGCGTGGTGTGTAACGCCGGGTCTCGGCCCGCGCTGCCCACAGTCTAACGCAGAGCGGGCGTCCCCGCTTTGGGACGCCCGCCCTTTCGCCGCCATCCGTCCCGGCTGCTTACATGCGCGCCGGGAGTGAGCCTCGTTTAGTGGACTTGCAGGGGCTCGTTGAGCCCGTTCTGGCGCGACACGAGGCGCTGCATGAGTTTCAGGTCGCGCAAGTTGATCCGGAGAGCCGCGTCGACCCAGATCTGAACCACGTCGAGCAGCTCTTCGAAAGCGATGGAGTGCACGCGGCGCCGCGTCGCTGCGAGCGCCGCGAGGCCGTTCCGCATCCGCGCACGACGCTTGATCAGGGCGGCCACCTCGGCTTCCCCCTGACCGTCTTCAGCTATCGCGTCAACGACGCCCATCGCAAGCATTTCTTCCGCGCCATACACCTTGCCGCTGCTGATCAATTGCTCGGCAGCCTTCTGCCCGATCTTGCGATCGAGGAACGAATACGCGCCCATCCCCGGGAAGAGATTGAAAAGGATTTCCGGAAAGCCGAAACGCGCGCTCCGCTCGGCGACGATGACGTCGGACGAAAGCGCAGCTTCAAAGCCGCCGCCGAGGCACTCCCCCTGCACGAGTGAGACGGTCGTCACTTGTAGTTCGTGCGCGATGTAGTTGCGATACAGCACATCGATGCACGCGCGGCCGTAACGCAATAGACCCGCGCGGTCGTGCGAGCCGATCAGCTCCTTGAAAAGGTCGAGGTCACCGCCAAGGTTGAAGACACCGGGCATACCCGAGGCGAGCACCACGTAGTCGATCTGATGATCTTCGCCGTTGTGCGCCAGCATGCCGCCGGTTTGCGTCAGGAACTCGTAATAGGTGCGGATATCGGCAAGGAGGCTCGCGTTGAAACAAGGGCGCGGGTCCGCCGTCCAGCGCGACCACATCGCGCGGGTCGCGACGTCGTAGTGCGCCGTCAGCTGAGGCGAAAAATTGAATTCAACGCCTTGCGGGATCGGATGACTGTCAGGAGGCCGGCGGGCTTCGAGGATGGCGGCGGGAATGCGCATTTCCATGAAAGATCTCCTGATTTGAGTCGGCTTTTTGGTGCAGAGGGGGATAGTTCGTAAGTGGATTTAAATGCAGGAGTTTTTAAAAAGCAAATCTAACAAATTGATAGATTTCTGTTTTCTCGTGCACGAACAGCACGCTAAGTACGCGTAATCGGCGCAGCGTGCGGAAACAATATCTGCGTCACAGCAAAGCCCTGTGAAAAATGAGGGACATTTGCACACTTCGTGGCTCGAGTTTGACTACCGTGTTAAGAGCGCTTATAAGTCGTCAATGTTCATAGGCTTATAGCGGTTAGTTAATGTGATTCGCACAATACTACGCAGCCTCTTGGGTGCGGTGCTTCGAGTCCAGCTATTGGGAGATCTTGGCGCTCTTCGAGGCGGCCGCCGTCTCATAGTCGCCAATCACGACTCGGTGATCGATGGCGTGCTGCTGGGACTTTTCCTGCCGGGCAACCCCACCGTGGTCGTGACGCCTCAGGCGCTTCGGCATCCCCTTGTCCGGCTTTTCAGAGGCGCCATCGACTTCGTCGTGCTCGACCCTGCGCGGCCGCTGGCGTTGAAAACGCTCATCAGGAAGGTGCAGCGTGGCGAAACGGTCGCCATATTCCCGCAAGGCAGGGTGTCCACGACGGGCGGCATCATGAAGGTGTACGACTCTGCCGGGCTGATTGCTGCGCGGAGCGATGCGCAGATCGTACCGGTGCATATCGGCGGGACACTGTGTTCGAAGTTCGCGCACGTGAAGGCCGCCTGTCCGAAACGCTGGCTGCCGCGTGTCACCCTGACAGTGCAGCCGCCGGTGCCGCTGCCGCCCGGGAATGCAACGGGCGCGCGTAACCGCAGACGCGCGCTGGCTGAATTCATGCTCACCGTGATGCAGCACATGATGTTCGAAGCGCGTCCGCACCGGACGCTTTTCGGTGCGTTCGTCGATGCCGTGGAGCTTCACGGGCGATCGACGCAAATCATCGAGGATGCGCGTGAGTCGCCCGAGTCGTACGGCACGTTGCTGAAGACCACACTTGCGATCTCGCGGCTCACGAGCCGCATTACGACGCAGGGCGAAATAGTCGGCGTGATGATGCCGAACCTCTCGACCACAGTGGCGCTCGTGCTGGGTCTCACGGCGATGCGGCGCTCGGCCGCGATGCTCAACTACAGCGCGGGAGCGGAAGCCATGCACGCCGCATGTATTGCGGCAGGCATCAGGACGGTCATCACATCGCGCCAGTTCGTGCGTGTAGCAGGCCTGGACGCGAACGTTCGCGCGCTTCACGGGCTCAATCTCGTGTATGTCGAAGAGCTGCGGCAGACGCTCACGCTGAGGGACAAACTGTGGCTGATAGCGCGCGCGCTGCCGCGGCCCCGTTCGGCAGTGCCGGCGCCGAACCCTGCAGAAACGGCGATCGTCCTCTTCACGTCGGGATCCGAGGCGAGACCTAAAGGTGTCGCGATCTCGCACGACGCGATCCTCGCGTGCGTCGCTCAACTTGGGGCCGTCATCGACTTTGGCCCGAATGACAAATTCTTCAACGCGCTGCCGATGTACCACACGTACGGACTTACCGCGTGCACGCTCATGCCGCTCTTCACCGGCACGCGACTGTTCCTGTACACCACCCCGCTGCGATACCGCGCGATACCCGAGCTTGCCTATACTCGCGACTGCACCTACATGTTCGGCACCAGCACGTTTCTCGGCCACTACGCGCGACAGGCGCACCCGTACGACTTCTACAGCATGCGCGTCGTCATCTCCGGCGGTGAGAAGCTCAACCGTGACGTCGCCGAACTCTGGTCGGAAAAGTTCGGTCTTCGCGTCATGGAAGGTTACGGCGCCACGGAGTGCGGCCCGGCGATGGCGCTCAATACGCCCCTTCGCTACCGCAAGGAAACGGTAGGACGCTTTCTCCCCGGTCTGGAAAGCCGCCTCGTACCCGTTGGCGGGATCACGCAAGGCGCCGCGCTTCACGTGCGAAGCCCCACCTTGATGACCGGGTATTACTTTTATGAACAGCCCGGCGTGCTGCACCCGCCGCGTTCCGAGATTGGCCCGGGCTGGTACAACACGGGCGACGTCGTCGACATCGACGAAGAAGGTTTCGTGACCATTCTCGGGCGGGTGAAGCGCTTTGCGAAGATTGCAGGCGAGATGGTTTCGCTCGAGCTCGTCGAGCGCATTGCCTATGCGGCATCCCCCGCATACAAGCACGCCGCAACGGTCGAGCAGGTGAGCGGCAGCGGCGAGAGCACGGTCCTCTTCACGACGGACCCCTCGCTGGATCGCATGTCGCTCGTTCGTGCGGCGCGGCAGATCAGTGCGCCGGACCTCGCAGTGGGCCGGCGCATCGTCAAGGTCGGTTCGCTGCCGCTCCTGGGGAGCGGTAAGACGGACTACGTGACATTGAGCCGAATGGGCGTCGGACGTACCGCGCGCATCTGAATTCGCACCGGCGG
>JBKJPI010000547.1:0-4116 GCA_046595235.1 Burkholderiales bacterium
AAACGATGGCAAGCAGCGCGATGGTTCCGGAGTATTCGCTCGTCAGCCTGAAAAGTCTGAAACTCCGGCCCGGCATGTTTCTTCAGACTCAGCGTGCGCAGAACGAAGGTTCGCCCAACTACGCGGCGCAATTCCTTGGCGCGATCGAAGACAAATGCCTGATGGTCGTTCCGGTGGGCCTGTTCAGCATCAAGACCGGGATGACGCCTGGCGAGAAGTTCGTGATCCGCGGTTTCACGGGCCAATACGATTTCCATTTCACCTCAACGGTGCTGCAGGCGGTCGACTTCACCTACCGCGAACCGTCATACGCGTACGCAGTGCTCAGTTTCCCCGAGGTCGTCGAAGCGCGGAAGGTGCGCAACGCAATGCGCATCAAGACATCACTGCCAGCACGGGCGACGCCGCAGGGCGCGGAGACCTCGCAGCCGGTTACGCTGGTCGACATGAGCATTGACGGCTCGCTCGTGCGTTCGCCCTCGGCCCTCGGGTCGATCGGTGATGTCGTGCGCCTGGACTTCGCGATGCTCTCCGACATCGGAGTGAACCGCCTCTCGACGCCGGCGCGGATCTGCCACAGCCAGCAGGACACGACGGACGACAGCGTTCTGGTTGGCCTCCTGTTCGAGGACAACACCCCCAACGACAAGGTGGCGCTGAAGAACTTCGTACTGTCGAATCTTGACTGATCGCGCGGCGGCCGTTGACTGCAGCGGTTGCGATAAATAAACCACCGTCGAGCCTGGGACCTCAATGAGCTCCGCACAATTCGATTTCTCGCCCCTGTTGCCTGCCGGACTGCCGCCGCCGGTGGCGCGCTGGACCGGGCGTGTAAAGTTCGATTTCACCGGCGGCAACAATGACCCCGACAGGCTTCCGCTCGATGGGCTGATTGCGGCCGCCGACGCGGTGTTGAGACGCGAGGGTCACACGCTCTCGACCTACGGGCTGAACAGCGGGCCACAAGGTTATCGGCCGCTGCGGGAGTTCCTCGTCGGCAAACTGAAGAATGATGCAGACATCAACTGCACGGCCGACGACATCCTGATCACGTCCGGTTCGCTACAGGCAATCGATCTCGTGAACGCCACGCTGCTCGCGCGCGGCGATACGGTGATCATCGAGGAAGACTGCTACCAGGGCTCGATCAACCGGCTGATCCGGCTTGGCGTCACGCCCATCGGTATTCCACTCGACGGCGACGGCATGCGCGTTGATGCGTTATCAGCAACGCTCGAGGATCTCAAGCGCAAAGACATTCACCCGAAATACATCTACACCATTCCGACGGTGCAGAACCCGACCGGGACGATCCTGCCGATGGACCGGCGGCACGAAATGCTGCGCCTGTCCGCAGCGCATGGCGTGCCGATCTTCGAAGACGATTGCTACAGCGACCTCATCTGGTCGGGCGAGCGCCCGCCTGCGCTCTATGCGATGAGCGATCACGGCGGCGTCATTCACATCGGCTCGTTCTCGAAATCCATAGCCCCGGCGCTGCGCGTCGGCTACATCGTTGCGCCGTGGGACCTCATGTCACGCACGCTCTCGCTCAAGACTGACGCGGGTTCCGGCGCACTCGAGCAGATGGTGCTGGCGGAGTACTGCACGAAGAATTTTTCCAAGCACGTTCCGGTGCTGCGACGGGGCTTACGCGCGAAGCTCGAGACGCTGATGGAATCGCTCAGGGAACACTTCGGCGCGGCAGCGGAGTTCGACGACCCAAAAGGCGGAATCTTCCTGTGGGTGAAGCTTCCTGAACGCGTCGACACGATGAAGCTATACCCACTCGCGCTCGCGGCAGGCGTCGCGATCAATCCCGGTCTGGAATGGTCGGTGAACAGGCCCCACGCGCAAAATCGGCTGCGGCTGTGCTTTGCGAGCCCGAGCCACGAGGAAATCAATCAGGGTGTAGCGGCGCTTGCGGAGGTTTGCCGTCGGGAGTTCGGCGTGCCCGCGCCCGGCGTCAAAGTCGACCGCGCGCAGTAGCGCGTTTCTCGGCGAAGTGTGCGGCGGTTCGCCGTAAAAAATGCGGCCAACGCAAAGCACCCTTCACTACGCGCCTCTCGCCGGGTTGTTCGTAGTCAGCCTCGGCGCGTCACTGGCCACGATGGATCTGGCGGTGAATGTCGCGTTCCCGTCGATCTCCGCCGCCTTCGCGCTTGAAACCCGTTCGATCCGCTGGGTCGTGATCTGTTACGTGCTGACCTACTCCAGCCTGATGCTGGCATTCGGCAAGCTCGGGGATCGCATCGGCCACCGACATGTTTTCCGCGCCGGTCTACTGGTCAGCGTGTTGGCATTCGTGCTGTGCGCGCTCGCCGCTGATTACGAAAGCCTGCTTGCGGCGCGTATCGTGCAAGGTGTCGCAACGGCGCTGGTCTTAAGCTGCGCGCCCGCACTCGCGACCCTGCTATACGACGAGAGCAAGCGGTTGAACGCGCTCGGCAGCTACGCAAGCCTGACGGCGCTGGCGAGCGTCATGGCGCCGCTGATCGGCGGCGCAAGCATCGCGGCGCTCGGCTGGAGCGGCGTGTTCTGGTTCCGTGCGCCCCTCGCCCTACTGGCTCTCGTGCTGCTGCCGCTCCTTCCGCGCGTACATCAGCCCGTAGCACGCACGTGGCCGGGCGCGCCGAACCTTGCCGGCTCAGTATTGCTGGCGACGAGCCTGGCATTTCTGCTGCTGACACCTGCGTTGCTCGAACTAAGCGCATCCGCGTGGTTTGCGCTTCTGACCGCGGTCATCGGACTTGCCGCCTTTTGGGCATTCATGAAGCACGAGCGGCGTGCGCACGATCCGATGCTGCCGCATGCCCTGGTTCGCAACCCTGACTTCGTGCTGCTGAATCTCGCCGGCATTGTCATTCACTTTGTCATCTTTGCTGTCCCGCTGTTCGTGCCTTACTACCTGACGCGGATCGGCGGTTATGCGCCCTTTAAAAGCGGCGCGGTGCTGGCACTGTGGCCTGTGGGCATCCTGATTGGCTCCGCGCTGGCAGCGAAGACGGCCGGGATCTTCGGAGTGCGCAGGACAGTGCTGCTGGGCGGCGCTTTGGTAGCCGTGGGCAGCGTGACGATTGCGCTGTGGCCAAAAATGCCATGGCTTCCCGTGATCCTTGGCACCCTGGTCGTGCACGGCACCGGCGTCGGTTTATTCCAGGTGGCTTATGCTGACATCGTAGTGAGCGCCCTGCCGCGCGGGGAGCGTGGCGTCGCCGGGAGTCTTACCATGGTGACGCGTACCATCGGCGTCATGAGCGCTGCGACAGCGCTGACTGCGTTACTGCAAACGATCGAAAGCCGTCAGAGCGCTGCGGGTGCATCGGACGCAGCGGCGTTCGCGGATGCCTTCGTAACGGTATTTCTGTACTCGGCTTTGTTGCTCGTTGCGCTTTTCGCGCTCAGCGGGTTGCGCCGGAAAAGTGGGTTTGCGCGATGACGCGTGCCGGTCCGCCCGACGAAATCGGCGGTCTTCCCGGTGGGTCTCTCCCCTAGCGCCCTACTCGCCTTTGATCCCTGCCTTGTCCATGACCATCTGCCACTTCGCGGCTTCATCGGTCATGTATTTACCGAATTCCGCCGAGCTCATCTTTACAGGCATGGCGCCCTGAAGCTCGAGCTTGCTCACCACGTCAGGCGTTTCGAGCAGCGCGGTGATTTCCCCGTGCATTCTCCTGATGACGTCCGGCGGCGTCTTGAGCGGCGTGAACATACCCCACCAGATATACGTCACGAAGCCGGGAACGCCCGCCTCGATCATCGTCGGCACGTCGCGTAACTGCGGATTGCGCTGGGTGCCGCCGACTCCCAGCGGTTTGAGTCTGCCGCTGCGAATTAATCCGATCAGAGAGGGCACGGACCCCAGGTTCATTTGCGTGTTGCCGGCCATGGTGTCGATTCCCGCCGGGCCGCCGCCCTGGAACGGCACGTGGACGATGTTGGTGCCGGTCATGAGCTTGAATAGCTCAGTGTTCATGTGCGGAAAGCCGCCGATGCCGGAGGACGAGTAGTTGAGCTCGCCAGGCCGCTTCTTCGCGAGCGCGATCAGCTCCTTTACGCTGTTCACTGGAAGCGCTGGGTGGACAGCAAGGACGCTGTCGCCCCTGCCGATCAGCG
>JBKJPI010000153.1:0-2999 GCA_046595235.1 Burkholderiales bacterium
AATTACACCGTCACGGCGCGAGGCAGGCTTCTCAATCCCGAAGAATTCGGAGAGGTCGTCGTGCGCGCCGGCGGTTCGGGCGGCGTCCTGCGGATCAGGGACGTTGCCCGCGTCGAGCTCGGCGCGCAAAGCTACGACATCAGCACCACCGTCGACGGCAATCCGGCGGTGGGCATGGCTGTGTTTCTGCAGACCGGGGCCAACGCGCTCGAGGTCGCCGCCGCGATCAAGCGACGCATGAGCGAGCTCAAGGCCGCCTTCCCCCAGGACGTCGATTATCTGATTCCCTTCGACACGACGCGTGTGGTGCAGGCGTCTATCCGCGAAGTCGTCATTACGATCGTGGAAGCCGCCCTGCTCGTGATTCTCGTGGTCTTCGTCTTTCTTCAGCACTGGCGGGCCACCCTGATCCCGGTGCTTGCCGTGCCGGTCTCACTGATCGGCACGTTCGCCGGCCTTTACGCGCTCGGCTTTTCGATCAACACGCTGACGCTGTTCGCGATGGTGCTGTCGATCGGCATCGTCGTCGACGACGCGATCGTCGTGCTCGAAAACGTCGAGCGGCTGATGCGCGAGCAGCACCTGAGCGCGAAGGCCGCGTCGATCGAAGCGATGCAGGAAGTTTCCGGCGCGGTGATCGCCATCGTATTGGTGCTCTGCGCGGTTTTCATTCCAGTGGCGTTCCTGGGCGGAATCGCCGGCGTGCTCTATCGGCAGTTCGCAGTGACGGTCGCCATCTCGGTCGTCATCTCCGGTGTCGTGGCGCTCACGCTGACGCCGGCGTTGTGTGCGCTGCTGCTAAAGCCGGGGGACCACGAATCGCGGCTGTTCCGGCCTTTCAACGTGGGCTTTGCAAAGCTCACCGACACCTTTCTGTGGGCAGTCACCCATACGCTGAAGCGCCGGCTGATCGCAGTCCTGATATTCCTCGGGTTCATAGGGCTGGTGGCGCTGCTCTTCACGCGTGTGCCGACGAGCTTCGTTCCGCCGGAAGACCAGGGCTACATCATCAGCTCGATCAACCTTCCCGATGCGGCGACCCTCCAGCGCACGGCGAAGACCGGGGCCGAGTTCCAGAAGCGGTTGTCGAAAGAGCCTGCGATCGATCACATGTTCGTCGCACCGGGACGAGACTTCATCGGCGGCGGAAACAAGCCGAATGCCGCGACGAGCTTCATTCTGCTCAAGCACTGGGATGACCGCCAAAAAACCGCACCGATGCTCGCGGCTGAAGTCACGCGGATGGGTATGACCTTCAGCGACGGCATGGCGGTCGCGTTCAACCCACCCGCGATCCGGGGTCTCGGCTCGGCGGGCGGCTTCGAAGTTTTCGTGCAGGCGCGCGGCGACTCCGATCCGCGGCGGCTCTCGCAGGCGCTGCAGGACTTCACGGCAGCGATGGCGAAGCATCCCGATCTCGATCGGGTGAACACGTTTTTCCGCCCCACGGTGCCGCAGATACTGGTGGAAGTGAATCGCGAGCAGGCGATGGCGCTCGGCATTCCGGTGTCGGATGTATTCGAAGCACTGCAAAGCACGATGGGCCCGCTCTACGTGAACGACTTCAACATGCAGGGACGCACGTATCGGGTACAGATCCAGGCGGATGCGGCGTACCGCGCACAGCCGGATGACATCGGCCAGATTTTCGTGCGTTCTAACACGACCGGCGAAATGATTCCGCTCAAAGCGCTTATTCGCACGACGAGCGTCACCGGCCCCGAGCAGGTCGAGCGCTTCAACGGCTTTCTCGCGGCGAAAGTTTTAGGCAGCGGGAAACCCGGCGTGAGCTCCGGACAGGCGATCGCGACTGTCGAGAGCCTCGCTGCCCAGACACTGCCGCAGGGTTATTCGATCGCGTGGGCGGGGCAGGCATTCCAGGAGAAGCGAACCGGTAGCGCTTCGCTCTTCGCGTTCGGCTTCGCCATCGTCATGGTCTACCTCATCCTCGCGGCCCTCTACGAGCGCTGGCGTCTTCCCGGCGCCGTGGTGCTCGCGGTGCCCTTCGCCGTATTCGGCGCCCTCCTCTTCGTGTGGATGCGCGGCATGGAGAACGACATCTACTTCCAGATCGGTCTCGTCGTGCTGATCGGCCTTGCCGCGAAGAACGCGATCCTGATCGTCGAGTTCGCGCAGCAGGGATTGCTTGCGGGGATGCGTCCCATCGACGCAGCGATGCAGGCGGCGCGTCTTCGCTTCAGGCCCATCGTCATGACTTCACTCGCGTTCGTGCTCGGCGTCCTGCCGCTTGCCATCGCCAGCGGCGCGGGCGCGGGCGCTCGGCGATCGATGGGTACGGGGGTCGTCGGCGGCATGCTGGCAGCAACGTTCATTGCAACCGTGTTCGTTCCGCTCTTCTTCGTATGGCTCGCGCGACGCCAGAAGATGGGCGAGAAGGCGCCGGCAGATGAGCCGGAAACAGCAGCCGCACGGGAGCTACCGTGACCCGGCTTCCCCTCACCCCAACCCTCTCCCCGATTCGGGGCGAGGGAGAGTTTTTGTTCACCCCAACCCTCTCCCCGAACCGGGGCGAGGGGGAGTTTGTGTTCACCCCAACCCTCTCCCCGACCCGGGGCGAGGGGGAGTTTGTAAAATTCCCCTCGCCCCACCGTAGTGGGGAGAGGGTTAGGGTGAGGGGAAACATAACCGCGCTGTGCGCGATTTTGCTCAGCTCGGTCCTGCTTGCAGGTTGCACCGTTGGCCCGAACTTCAAGCTGCCGTTCTTCAACTTTCCCGGGAGGTTTCCCGAGGCTGAAGTCAGGACGCCGCAATCGCTCGTCGTGCCCGCGAACTGGTGGCGGCTTTATGGCGACGCCGATCTCGATCGGCTGATGACGATCGGACTCGAACGCAATGCGGATGTGCGGCTTGCCGTTGCGCGCATCGAGGAGGCCGAGGCCTTCATGCGTGAAGTCGCCGCGGGTTCTCTCGTTCCGCAGATCGACGGCAATACAGCGGCGAGCCGCGCGCGATCGAGCACACGCACCGGAACACTTCCC
>JBKJPI010000199.1:0-4987 GCA_046595235.1 Burkholderiales bacterium
CTACACGGTGAGGGTGAACGCAACCGACGATGTCGGCGTCGGCGCAGGCGCGCTTCTGGCTGGATCGGGGTGCCATCCCAGTATGGCAAGCATGACGAAGAAGCCGATGACGTATGCGAGCGCGACGTGCCAGCCGTGACGCAGCCAGCGCCCGACCGACTTCGCCTCCGGAAAGATGTTCGAGAGCGCCACGCCAGCGGACGACCCGAACCAGATCATCGATCCGCCGAAGCCAACCGCATAAGCCAGGAAACCCCAGTCGTAGCCGCCCTGCTTGAGCGCGAGCGCCGTCAGCGGAATGTTGTCGAACACGGACGACACGAAGCCCAGTCCGAGGGCGCTTTGCCACGATGCAAGCGGGAGCTTCTCAACCGGCATCAGGGAGGCACAGAGAATCAGCGACAGCAGGAACAGCGTTCCGAGGAACGCGCCGGGCAGCAGGGCCCATGCGGGTTTGCGCAGCGGCGTCGTCACGATGATCGCGACCCATACCGCTGCACCGATGAACGGGAAGCTGTCGGAAAGATGATTGAAGCGAAGGTTGACGATGACGTTGGTGGCGATCGCTGCCGCGAGGATGATCGCAACGACCGCGACTCTCACCCAGTCGATCCCGGGTCCGGCCACTGCATCCTTCACGATCGGCGAATAGCGGTGCTGCTGCAACGCCGCCGGTATTCCGCAGATCACGAGCGCCACCGCGGCTGCGACATAAGCATCGAGCACCTGTGTCGCCGGCACGCCCGCGATCCACATCATCGTGGTCGTCGTATCGCCGACCACGCTGCCGGCACCACCCGCATTCGAGGCAGCAACGATTCCAGCCAGATATCCGATGTGCACCTTCCCGCGAAACAAAGTCATTGCCATCGTGCCGCCGATCATCGCCGCCGCGATGTTGTCGAGGAAGCTGGAAAGAACGAAGATCATGACGAGCAGAACGAAAGCGCCCTTCCAGTCGTCCGGCAGATACTTCGGAAGCGCGGCCGGAACATGGCTGTCTTCGAAATGCTTCGCAAGCAGCGCGAAGCCAAGGAGCAACCCAAGCAGGTTCGCAAGAATCACCCACTCGTGCAGCAAGTGAAGCCCGAGGCCGGACAACCCCGCCCCCGTCTTGAAGCCGGTGAAGACGAGCTTGTATACGATGATCGTCGCGAGGCCTGTCAACGCGACTTTGAGCGTGTGATGGTGGAAGACGGCTACGCCGAGGAGCGTCAGGGCGAAGAGTATGAAGTCGACCGGAATACCGAGGATTTCCGGGATCACGGCCGGCGCGTCCGCCGCGTGCGCAGCGAACGACAGCAGCGACAGGGCGAACATCGACGTGAGACTGTGTAGACGCATGCGTTCCTCCCCTTACGACTTAGTTGCCCGCATGCCGGAACTGCTGCGACGCGCGGCCTTCACCTCCTACCGCGCTTTAACAGCAGCGCCGGTTCCAGGCAAAGGTCTCGCTTACAACCTAAACGTTGTCGGCAGGCCGGGGGCGCTGCAGCGAGCAGCGTCCCGTGATGACGGCCGTGCCGCGGGTGCGCTCCCTCACGCCTCCGTAGCTACTCCCCTTTGTAGGGCTTATCAGATATTCTCTGAAAAGCGCTCGGGTTTTTAACATGCGGCTTTCGCGCACGTCAACAAACACGCCGGCGATTGAGCAAGCATCGCAGCTGCCCGAACGATGCAATACCTGAACATCGACGGAGACATCATGAAGAAAAAACCGGAGTTGGAAGCCGATCTCGATCCTCGCGGAACACGCCACACGCGCCCGGGCGCCAAAGCCGCGGAGTCTGCCCTTGCCAACGCGAAACCTGGAGCCGCGCGTAACGCTCGGCCTACAGCCCCCGAACCGAAGAATAAACGAGGGCTTGAAGCTGATCTCGATCCCTCCGGTACCCGCCACACGCGGCCCGGCAGCAAAGCTGCGGAGAGCGCACTCGCTAACGTCAAACCCGGAGCGATTCGCAACCGCCCGAAGGCCCGGTAACAGCGAGAACAGCAGGGCGGTGGCCTGCTACCCCGGCTGATGCGCCGCTTAGTGCGGCACGTTCCGCCGAAGTCTGACGGCAGCCTCGCGCTTCTTGCGCACCCGCAGGTTGAGCATTTCCACCAGGACTGAGAAAGCCATCGCGAAGTAGATGTAGCCCTTTGGTATGTGGAAGCCCCAGCCTTCGGCTACGAGCGCCAGCCCGACCAGGATCAGGAAGCTCAGCGCGAGCATCTTCACCGTAGGGTGACGATCGACGAATTCCCCGATCGCCTTGGCGGAGAACATCATGACGCCGACCGCAATGACGATCGCGATCACCATGATCTCGACATGGTCGGCCATGCCGACGGCCGTGATCACCGAATCGAGAGAAAAAACGATATCGATGATGCCGATCTGAACGATGATCCCGGCAAAGGTCGCCTTCACCGCAGCGACTGCGCTCTCATCTGTTTCAGCCTCCCCTTCGAGCGAGTTGTGTATTTCGTGCACGCTCTTCCATAGAAGGAAAAGCCCCCCTGCGATCAGAATGATGTCCCGGCCCGAAATCTCATGTCCCACGATCGTGATCAGCGGCTCTGTGAGCGTCATGACCCACGCGAGCGAAAGCAGCAGGCCGATGCGCGTCACCATCGCGAAGCCCAGGCCGAGCACCCGCGCGCGCTGCCGCTGCGCCTCGGGCAGCCGGCCAACGAGAATCGAAATGAAGATAATGTTATCGACGCCGAGAACGATCTCGAGCGCCGTGAGCGTGAAGAGCGCGATCCACGCTTCAGGATCAGCGAGCCATTCGAACATAATCTGCGCCTGTCAAAATGATATGGGGCCGCATGAAAAGCACGACCTCACCCAGGAAAGCAAGAAACGTACGTCGGTCCCGCCGTGCCGCCTCAGTGCTTCGCAAGCCCTTGAGCCGGGTCTGCGCGGCTACGCCGTCAGGGACCGATTAAAACAGACCGACGATTTTACCATCGTCGGTGATGTCGATCTTCTCGGCCGAAGGCACTTTCGGAAGTCCCGGCATCGTCATCACATCGCCGCAGACCATCACGACGAACTCCGCGCCGGCGGCGAGCCGCACTTCGCGAATGTTCACAACGTGACCTGACGGCGCGCCGCGCAACCCCGGGTCGGTCGAGAACGAGTACTGCGTCTTCGCCACGCACACCGGGTATTTCCCGTAGCCTTCTTCCTGCAGGCGCTTGATCTGGCCGCGCACCTTGCCGTCTGCAGTGACATCGCTTGCACCGTAGATCTTGGTGGCGATCGCCGTGATCTTGTCCCACAGCGGCAGATCGTCTTCATAGACAAACTTGAAGTTGTTCTCACCTTTGTCGATCAGCTCGACTACGGCTTTCGCCACGTCGGCAGCGCCGGCGCCGCCTTCAGCCCAGTGCCGAGCGAGGATGACCGGCACGTTATGCGGCGCCATCTTCTTTTTCAGGAGCGCGATTTCGGCGTCGGTGTCGAAGGTGAAGTGGTTGATCGACACCACACACGGGAGGCCGTAGTGATTGCGCACGTTGTTCACATGACGCTCGAGATTGGTCACGCCTTTCTCCAGCGCGGCCAGATTTTCCTTGTTCACTTCCTTCACGTCGACGCCGCCGTGGAATTTGAGCGCCCGGATCGTCGCGACGATCACCACCGCGTCCGGCCTCAGCCCTGACTTGCGGCATTTGATGTCGACAAATTTCTCGGCTCCGAGATCTGCCCCGAAGCCGGCTTCGGTGACCACGTAGTCGGCGAGCTTGAGCGCGGTCTTCGTTGCAATGACCGAATTGCAGCCGTGAGCGATGTTGGCGAACGGGCCGCCATGGATGAAGGCCGGGTTGTTCTCGAGCGTCTGCACGAGGTTCGGCTTCAGCGCGTCCTTCAGGAGAACGGTCATTGCGCCGTGGACTTTGAGATCCTTTGCGAGCACCGGCTTCTGGTCGCGCGTATAAGCGACGACGATGTTGCCGAGCCGATTCTTGAGGTCCTTGATCGAAGTGGCGAGGCAGAAGATCGCCATCACTTCGCTGGCGACGACGATATCGAATCCATCCTGCCGCGGGTAGCCATTGCCAGGGCCGCCGAGCGAGCACGTGATGTCGCGCAGCGCGCGATCGTTCATGTCGACCACGCGCTTCCAGGCGATGCGTCGAACGTCGATGCCGAGCTCGTTGCCGTGATGGATATGGTTGTCGAGGGTCGCCGACAGCAGATTGTTCGCAAGCGCGATCGCGTTGAAGTCGCCGGTGAAATGGAGATTGATATCTTCCATCGGCACGACCTGGGCGTAGCCACCGCCAGCAGCCCCGCCTTTCATTCCGAAGACCGGTCCGAGGGAGGGCTCGCGCAGACAAATCACCGCTTTTTTCCCGATGCGGTTCAGCGCATCGCCGAGTCCGACAGTCGTCGTCGTTTTCCCTTCACCGGCCGGCGTGGGGCTGATGGCCGTGACCAGAATCAACTTGCCGTCTTTTCGTCCGGCGAGGCTGTCCATGTACTCGAGCGAAACCTTGGCCTTGTAATGGCCGTACGGCTCAAGCGCATCCTCTGGAATGCCGAGCTTCTGCGCGACCTGCGTGGCGCGGTGCATCTTCGCCTTCTGGGCGATTTCGATATCGGATAACGGCATGATGCTTGTCTTCTCCTAAAAAAACGGCTCCCGCGGCCTCGCCGCGATCAAAGCGTACTGATGCGGCTTTACGCCGCTTCTGCTTAACCTTGTGCGTCGAGCTCGGCGAGCACCTGTCCGCCCCCGTAGCTCGAGAGTGGCGTCAACTCGCCGCCGCGCATCACTTTCACCGCGCAGTATTTGAATTCCGGAATCTTGCCCACGGGATCGAGGGCTGAGTTCGTGAGTAGGTTCACCGCGGCTTCGTAGTAGCAGAACGGGATGAATACCGAACCGCGCGGCGTGCCGTCGTCGGCGCGTGCGTAAAGCGAGATGATGCCGCGACGCGATTCGACCGTGATCACGTCGCCCGCCCTTGCTCCGATCTCATCGAGATC
>JBKJPI010000592.1:0-2945 GCA_046595235.1 Burkholderiales bacterium
AGCGTCGTTCGATAGGGGCCTCCGCCTGTGATAGCGGCGGCTGCGAATGGTGACAGCGCCGTGGGCGGAGACACCTCCGACAGCACCGCGTAATAGAAGATGAACATGTGCGCGGCAAAATCGGGAACACCCAGCTTGATCAGCGCAGGCGCGGCGATCACGGCGCAGATGATGTACGAAGCCGTCACCGGAACGGCCAGGCCGACGATCCAGACGATGAGCGATGTATACACGGCCGTCAGCAAGAGCTGCATGTCGTGCAGCAGCGTCGGCGTGGAGATGCCGAAAAACCCCCAGAAGACCACCAGGCTGCTGGCGCCGGATTCCGCGTAATCGAGCACGATGGAGCTGAACTTGAGCCCGAGACCGGTCAGCGTCACGACGCCCACGATGATGCCGGCGGAGGCGCACGTGGCCGCCACGTTGAGCACGCTGAGCGAGCCGCCCTCCAGGGCGCGCAAGAAGCCCGAATTCCAGAAGCCTTTGACCCAGGGCATCCGCCCGCGGAACCAGTCGTATGGAATCATCGCCGATTCGCGCTGGAAGAACGACAGAACGAACGCCGTCAGTGTCGAGAAGAACACCGACATCACCGGCGAGTACCCCAGCAGCATGAAAAAAACGATAGACAGCAGCGATACGAAGTGGAACCAGTAGCGTTTCGAGAGCGCGAGAACGCGATGGTGTTTTTCGAGCGCGACGGCACGCATGTTGAACTTGCGCGCGTCGATTTCCACCATGATGAAAATGCCGAGGTAGAAGAGAAACGTCGGAATCGTCGCCATCAGGATGACGTCGAGGTACGAAATCTTCAGGAATTCGGCGATCAGAAACGCGGCCGCGCCGAGCACGGGCGGCGAAATGATCGCGCCCAGGCCACCGGCGGCGAGGAGTCCCCCTGCGGCTTCCTTACCGTAGCCGGAGCGGGCAAGCAGCGGATAGGCAACCGACCCCAGTGTCACCGTTGTCGCGACACCCGATCCCGAAGGGCCGCCCAGCAGGAACGACCCCATCACTACCGCCCGGCCCGCACTGGAAGGCTTGCCGCCCATCGCTGCGAAGGAGAAGTCGATGAAGAACTTGCCCGCGCCCGAGTACTGCAAAAACGCGCCGTAGATCGTGAAAAGAATGATCAAGGTCGACGAGACGTCGATGGCAACTCCGAAGATGCCCTCCAGCGTCATGTACAGCGAGCCCGTAAGGCGGGCAATCTCGTAGCCCTTGTGCGTCCATGGCGGCGGCAGATACGGACCGAACAGGGCGTAAGCGAGAAACATCAGCACGATAAAAGGCAGGATCCACGTCGAGCTGCGCCGATTCGCTTCGAGAATCAGCACGATCAACGCAACGCCCACGACCTGATCGAGCGTTTCAGGGAGTGTCGCGCGATCCCCAAGCGTATCGCCGTGGTAGAGGATGTACGCCACGACTGCAATCGAGACGAAGGCCAGGATCACGTCCCACCACATCAGGCGGTGGCGAAAACGCTTGACCGTAGGAAACAGCAGGAAGATCAGCGTGAGCGCGAAGGCCACGTGCAGCGGCCGCAGAATGTAGGCGGGGACGATCTCGACGGCGGCATACAGGTGCACGACCGACATGATGACGGCGAGCAGCGTCATGAAGACCGCAAGACCGCCTTTGTAGCGGTTTTGCGCGCCCTCTTCTTCTTCGATGAACTCTTCGAGGCGCTTCTTCTGCTCCTCGCTGAGCGGAACCTCGGTGTCGAGCGTGCGCGCGTCGTCGATGATCGCGAGCTTGTCGTCCTGTGCCATCTGCCGCCCCTCCCTGACTGACGCAAACACTAGCACACAAAGAAAAACCCCGCCTTTTCAAGGGCGGGGTTTTGGACGGAGCGGTTGCCCTATTTCATGGTGACGCTTCGCTCTTTGTAAAACCTCAGGGCACCCGGGTGCCATGGCAGCGCATTGTAGACATCTTTCTGGTTGGCGAAAGTGATGCTCGTCGCTTCCTTGTGCACCGCAATCAGATCTTTCGAGTGTTCGAAGAGCGCCTTCGTGATGTTGTAAGCGGTCTGCTCACTCATCGACTCGTGCGTGACGATCAGGTTCTGCACCGAGGCTTGCGGGTTATCCGTCGTCTGTCCCGGGTAGGTACCTTTGGGAATAACGTCCTGCACATAGATGCTCCCGTGCTTTTTAGTCATCGCCGGCACCAGTTGCGCAATGTCGATCAGCTTGATCTTCACGCCGGGCGTCGCGCCGAGGTCCGTAACCGCCGCCGTAGGCAGGCCGCCCACCCAGAAGAACGCATCGATCTTGCGGTCTTTGAGCGCGCTCACCGATTCGGCGACGCCAAGACGCTCGCGGCGCATGTCCTTATCGTGGTTGAGTCCGGCCGCTTCGATGACACGGAAAGCGAACACCTCCGTCGCGCTTCCCGGCGATCCGGTCGAGACCCGCTTACCTTTGATGTCCTCGATCCTGTTCACCCCGGTGCCTTCAACCGAGACCACGTGCATGCGGTTCGGGTACGCCACCGCGAGCGTCCGCGCAGCAACGGGTTTGCCTTTGAATTTGTCTTCCCCGCGCAGGGCGTCCAGAGCCGCATCGGCCTGTGTGAAGGCGATATAGGGCTTTCCGCTCCCAATGAGGCGCATATTGTCGACCGAGCCGCCGGTGACTTCCGCCGTCGCCGCCATTCCGGGAACGGCTTTCGTAAGGATATTCGCCAACCCGCCGCCCAGCGGGTAATAGACGCCACCGGTGCCGCCGGTGGCAATCGACAGGTTGATCGCTTCCCCGGCGACAGCAGGTGCAGCGAGTACAAACGCAGCGGCGACGAACGTCGCCTTGATAGTGCGAAACATGACTCCTCCTAATAATTATTCGGCGCAAAGTGAATCCCTACTTTGCGCCGCACACTGCAATTTGAACTGAATCGCTGGCGGAGCCAGCCGATTCACCTTGCAACGGCTACGAAAC
>JBKJPI010000510.1:0-2794 GCA_046595235.1 Burkholderiales bacterium
CCACCTCCTGGAAGACGAAATTTCGGGGGAAGCTCATTGCGCAAGCATATGACCTCAAGAGAGGCGGCGCGTGATGACGGCGCCGACTGAACGGCAAAAGGAATGGGCGTAACGCACGGAGTAGGCATGGGCGACGATCGTTTCATCGATAGCCGATTTTGGGACTGGTACGTGAGTTACAGGCCTTTCACGCCTGATGAGGAACAGACGCTGCGCCAGAAAGCTATGTCTATACTGGTGGATTGCGTGAATAGTGGGGAAATCCCCTCGCTCGACGGCATAGCCACTCCACTGGCTAAACGAATCAGCGCGCATCACGGCGTAGACGACTTCGAGATGAACAGCAACTGGATTTGCGTCTCCCAGGACTGGATATGTCCTTGCTGCGGGCGCTCCAAGTTCCAAATTTCACGGATTGGAAGGAAGAGGCAAATCCTAGCCAAGCTAGTGGTACATCACGATCACATGGGCGAGGCGCTGGAGGCGGTGTTTCATAGTGCGTTCGAAAGCGCAGGCACTGGCGTTGCGCAAGTGGAAGGTCGGCGGCTGGTGGAGCGCATGCAACGAGCATTTGCGGCCTACGAGGAGGTCCTCATTTGTGAGGATTGCAACAACCCCGACGCGGAAGCAAAGAAAATTGCCGGCTCACCTCAATACTTTTCCTTTTCTATTGGTCAGATCGGGCAGTTCATCAGCTCTTGCGTCCATCAGCCCCATAGGATCGACGCTCTGAACGTGGCGTACATTTGGCAGCAAGCCCAGCCGGAATACGACTTACGCATGCAACTGATTCGCTCGGTCGCCCACGCGGCTGCCACCGACGCCCATTGGTACGAGCCGTATCCTCGGGGCACACATGCCATTCCAGTGTTGGGAATGCGATCGGAATCTGGCGACCATGCCATTCAGCAGTGGATATCGAGCGAGCAGCTCATTAAAGAGCTGGGGCCTAAGGCCGCAAGATCGACAGCTAATTTGTCCCGCTGGCGTAATGTCTCGCAAAAGGCAGGCTAGCCTCTGCCAGCAAACTTTCTTGCCATGCTGCGCTCGGAAGAGTCGCGCGCTCGTGCCTGGGACTCCGTTCCGGAAGATTGGCGTTGCAGGCGTGCCTTCCCCTGCGCGCACGAATTCGCTGGCGTTATGCCCCGCATTCCGGATAAAGCAGAATATTCCGGAACGACGCTATTGCAATAGCGGTTAAGTAATTGAAAAGTTGGCTGCCCGACCCGGGCTCGAACCAGGGACACACGGATTAACAGGCCGCTCTCTTAAAACGCCGTAAAGCGCTGCCGCAGAAGAAGAAACAGGATGTCCGGTGCGGAATATTTCTGGCTGATTCATACAGAATTCTTTCTTTAAATCAGTCCTACTGTCGCCGGTAGTCCCGTATCGCTTCGGTGGGGTCTCGTAGTCGCCTTCGCAGCCCTCCGCGGAACGTCGACTTCCCACCCGTGCTGTGGTGACGGGGGTGCTCGGCGAGCGGTCTTCAGCGGATCATCGCCCTCAGGTTCCGCCTCGATAACGCCGATGTGAAACGGCCTCGGCATACCGCGCGCGCCGGCCGGTCGCGTTTTACTTTCTGTTCACTTTTCGCCGTAATGGAGCCGGGGGTTTTCGGCATATTGGAGCCAGTTTTTTGTAGGGCAGACGGACATCCCGGCGGGGTTTGCATGATCGCATCTGCGCTGCATGCGCCGAGGTGTGCGAGTTTGCGCGCAAAACTGCGAACAGGTCGGCGATATGGACGAGTGCGTGCAGGCGTGCCACCGTTGCGCCGAAAGCTGCCGCAAGATGTCTGGTGCGGCATCTGCGCACGGCTTCACTGGCAGCACCGGCCAAAACTCCCGCGCATCTGTGAAAGCGCCCATGTAGCTCCGCCGATCCGCGCTGCCTACCTGGTCGATTTGAAGATCTTCGCGATAGCGGGCATCGCCGCGAGCGCGGCCTTCTCGCCGGCATCCACCATCGCTTTCAGCGTTGCAGGGAACATATCGCTGTGCGGGGGTATCGGCGGCTCGATCATCACGTCCGCCTTTTCACGTTCGGCGAGCGCGAGCCGCCGCGTGAGGATGGAAAAGCCCTGATAGAGGGCATCCACTGGATTACCGAGGCTTGCCTCCTCCGGCGGAAAAGTGATGTCGACGGCGATAACGCGCATGGCGCCGAGGCTGCGCGCGACAGTCACCGGAACCGGCGCAACGAGATTGCCATCGACGCACAGTCGCCCGCCTATACGCACGGGCTCGAACAGCCCGGGCAGGCTGCTCGAAGCCTGCACCGCACGGCCAACCTCGCCGCGTTCAAGGACAACCATCTCACCGGTCCTCAGGTCAGTGGCTATCGCGGCAAAACGCGTAGCGAGCTCCTCGATCGTCCGTTTTTGAATGCGCGCCTTCACGAACCGCGCGATGCCAGCTCCGCTGAAGACGCCGAGATCGGGCCACGTCCAGCTTCGCAACGTGTTTGTGTCCACGCTACGGCCGTCGCGCTCGAGCTCGGCAGCCGTCATACCGGCGGCGTAAAGCGCCCCGACGAGGCTGCCGACGCTGGCGCCTACGATCAGATCCGGTCTGTGGCCTGCTGCTTCCAGCGCTTTCAGGACGCCAATGTGGCTGTACCCGCGGCATCCTCCGCCGCCGAGAACGAGGGCGACGCGTGCGCGTTCCGCCGCCGCGTCGCGGGGCGCTTGCCTGTCGGAAGGTGCAGCGATCGCCTGCCGGGTGCCGACACAAAGCGCAGCCGTGGCGGCACCGAGCAGACGCCGCCGCGAGCCGCACTGCAACCCGTACGTTGC
>JBKJPI010000513.1:0-4646 GCA_046595235.1 Burkholderiales bacterium
TGGATCGAGCAGATCGTCTGTAACCACGGTGCATCAAGCCCGTAAGGGAGCTTGGATCGCTCGGTCCATGGACTACAACACCATGACACTACAACGGGCTTTAACATACAAGGTTACGGAGGGAAACCCATTGGTTACTAACCCGCCGCAAAGTACACACCTACTTTGCGTCGATTAAATTTGAACTGAACCGCTGGCAAAGCCAGCCGGTTAAGCTTGAAACTGCACGAAAACACCGATCGCTGTGCTTATCCACGCGGTCCTGCGTAGGTCCTGCTCTTTGTCCACGCAAGGCGCCGGGCCGCCCCAAGCCTTGAGTGCTCGTTCGCTGTTCCGGCCGAAAGTAGATTTTCACTTTCGGACGTTGTTTCCTTCTGTTCGTGGGGCGGCGAGGCCCGAGCGAAGGCGAGCGCCGCCCCTATCCGCGTCGGAAGCTGGTGCAGTAGTCGCCGGGCCCCTGCCAGGTCTGATCGACGACGCGATCTTTCTGAAAGAAGAGCGTGCGCTCGCAGCGCTGAAACTCGCCGCCGCCGCCCGCGCCCATCGTGACGCCGGTGCCGAAGCCCACGCCGCCGCTACCGCCAAAAATGCCGATGGATGGGAAGAACGACGGACGCGAAGCGACGTTCTCCGAAACCCACGTGTGCGCGTCACGCCCGTCGGGGAGCTTGGTCGTGCGGGCCGGGGCGCCCCAGCTTCGCACCACGTCTTCGAAAGAAGCGCCCTGCCAGGAGGTGCGCGCCGATGGAAGGTCGCCGCTGCCCCCGGGCGTGCCAGCGCAGCCTGCGAGCGCCAAAACCAGTGAAAACGTAATAAACCGCATATAAACCTCGCTGTCTGAGAGGCAGTACACAGCGATTCTCGTGCCAGCCGGCGGTTACGTTGTTTTCAGCTCGACGGTGCAATGCGCACACCGCGTCGCCTTGAGCGGGATCTTCGAAAGGCACTGGGGGCACTCTTTTGTCGTCACCGCGCTGTCGGTCGCCGATTTGCTCTTCAGCCGGTTGTACTGCCTGACCGCAAGGAAGATGACGACCGCGACGACGAGGAAGTTGATCACCTCGTTAATAAATTGGCCGTAAGCGATGACGGGGATGCCCCTGGCCCTGGCGTCCGCGAGCGAAATGGGCACGCCTTTGGACGTATCCAGCGCGAAAAACAAGCTGGAGAAATCAACGCCGCCCGTGAGCATGCCGATCGGCGGCATGACGAGCCCTTCGACGAAACTCGCGACGATCTTGCCGAACGCCGCACCAATGACGACGGCAACGGCCAGATCAACGACGTTGCCGCGGGCAATGAATGCCTGAAATTCTTTGAACACTTCTGAATTCTCCGATACCTACATTGAAAGGCCTTGGCGAACCCGATTACGGAGGTCAAGCCGCAGCGGCGTGGTGCTGATACAACTATTTCTGAAAGCCGGGGAACACTTTGCCGATGTGATTCGGTCGCCCGAGGCCGGTCAGTATCTTCATATGAACCCGTCATCCCTGTTCGTCGGGGAATTGAGAGGGCAAGTCCATCGCGCCGTGCAAAACCCGCACGATGGTCAAGCGCGCCTTCGTAAAGGTAAAGAAGATCACATAGGATCCGTACGCATAGGAGCGGACACCCTCTGCCAACTCAGGGCGTAGCCGAGAGGCCTGGGGCGCCTTCGCCAAGGCGGCGCATTGGGCGCGAAGCTCTGCGACAAAGCTCACCGCGCGCGCCGGATTGTCGTCGGCGATGTAGTCGCCAATAGATTCCAGGTCCCGCTCGGCGCGCGGCGAGATCGCAACGCGCATTACGCCGCGCGTTTGTTCGCCAGCTTGCGATATTTTGCGTCCAGCCGGTTAAAAACAGCTTCAGCCGACTTGCCCGGGCCACTTGCCAACCCCGCCGCGACCGCCGCGCGCAATTCCTCCTGCTGCAGTAGGTCCCGGCCGTGCTGATCCTCCAGTAAACGCAGGCCCGCGCGCACCACTTCGCTGGCGTTGTTGTAGCGCCCGGATTTGATCTGTTGCTGGATGAAGCGCTCGAAATGGGTACTGAGAGCAACGCTGGTGGGCATGGCACTTTTCCTATCCATTAGTAATAGTTATTACACAATAAACCGCTGGAAATCGTCAATACGCTGGCTGACTACAACGCTCCAACTGAAGGCCTGATGCCGCAGGCCATCTTTGTGCCACCGCGAGAACGCTCACCACGCGAAACCTTTCTGTTGCCCATGCCGGTCACTCCTGTTGCATTCCGTTTAACTGCGCGGCGCCGTCGTCTGCACTCATAATACCCTCGCCTTTTACATCGAGACGCTCATGCTTTTCTTTCGACGCTGTGCCGCCGTGCTCCTCGTGCTTCTGCCCAGCATCGCCCCAGCCGCTGAAACGTACCCGACCAAACCCGTACGGTTCGTCATCACATTTCCGCCGGGCGGACCCACCGACGTGGTCGTGCGCCTCATCGGGCAGCGACTGACCGACCAGTGGGGTCATCCCATGATCATCGACAACCGCGGCGGCGCGGGCGGCATCGTCGGCACCGAGATCGTTGCGCGTGCAGCGCCCGATGGTTATTCCTTTCTGGTCGGCACCGCGGGCGGCATGACGATCAACCCGGCCCTGCAGGCGAAGCTTCCGTACGACCCGTTTCGGGATTTCACGCCAGTCGGCATGCTCGTCAACAATCCGCAGATCCTGGTGGCGCATCCATCGGTCGCTGCGAAAAACGTGAAAGAGCTGGTCGCGCTCGCTAAAGCGAAACCCGGGCAGCTCAACTTCGCCTCAGCGGGGAGCGGCACGGCGACGCACCTCGGCCTCGAGCTGCTCAAGCTCACGACCGGTATGGAGGCGGTGCATGTGCCTTATAAAGGCGGCGCACCGGCAACGGCCGATCTCATCGGAGGCCAGGTGCAGTTACTCTGGGTGAGCATCCCTTCGGTGTTGCCGCACGTGAAAAGCGGGCGTCTGCGAGCGCTGGCAGTTAGCACGGCAAAGCGCTCTGCTTCTGCCCCCGACGTGCCGACCGTCGCCGAATCCGGCTATCCCGGCTTCGAATATTCGAACTGGAATGCGCTCTTCGCACCGGCGAAGACATCGCCCGTGATAGTGAGACAAGTGAACGCAGCCGTGGTCAAGGCGCTCATGGAGTCGGAGGTCGCACAGCGCCTGACGCTGCAAGGCGCCGATCCCGCACCCGGCACGCCCGATGAGCTCGCGCGCTACATGCGCGCCGACCACGAGCGCTGGAAAAAAGTGATCAAGAGCGCCGGCATCAAACCGGATTGAGTGACCGCGCGCGCGGATTACAAAACTCGTGCGCGAGCATCGCAATAAACTCGGTGGCCGGCGGCTCGTTCTGCAACTGCTCCAGCAGGTGAAAAGCAACGGACGCTAACGATTGGCGCGCCGGTCCTGGCGTCTGTGCATGTCGGTATCGAGCGCCACGTCCCCGGACTCGAGCACGAACAAGAGCAGCGACCGGGCAGTGACTTCGTAGGGGTCGGCGTGAGCGAAAAGCGGCTCGTCGAGTCGCTCCGGGATGTTCGTGTCGACGAGACACTTCCATTTGTCGCCGCCGGTCACTGCGGGAAGTGTGAAGGCGACGACGTCGTGATACGCATTCACGATCAGCAGTAATGTCGCGTCCGAACCCGGGCGCACGATACCGGTCGGTTGGGCACGGCCGTCGAGCACCATTCCGAAGCAGCGCTCGCGCGGATCATTCCAGCTTTCGGGCGTTTTCTCCTGCCCGCGCGGATCCACCCACGTTACGTCCTTCACGTCGAGCTCGGCATTGTGCATGCCGACGAAGAAGCGACTGCGGCGAAGGATCGGGTACTGATGCCGCAGCGTGATGAGGCGACGCGTGAAGCGCGTGAGGGCCTTGTCTTCGTCGCGCTGCCCAAGCCAGTCGAGCCAGGTCAGCTCGTTGTCCTGACAGTAGACATTGTTGTTGCCATTCTGGGTGTGGCCGAACTCGTCTCCCGACAGGAGCATCGGCGTGCCCTGCGAAAAGAAGAGCGTCGCGAGCAGGTTGCGCTTCTGCCTTTCGCGCAGCGCAATGATCTGCGGATCGTCGGTCGGCCCTTCCGCGCCGCCATTCCATGAATGATTGTTCGAGTGACCGTCGCGATTGTCTTCGCCGTTCGCTTCGTTGTGCTTGTCGTTGTAGGCGACGAGGTCGTGCAGCGTGAATCCATCATGCGCCGTGAGAAAGTTGACGCTCGCCCACGGTTTGCGCCCGCGGTGATTGAAGAGGTCTCCCGATGCCGTGAGGCGCGTCGCAACTTCCGGCACCTTGCCTTCGTCTCCCTTCCAGTACGCACGCACGCTGTCGCGATACTTGTCGTTCCACTCGGCCCACCCCGGAGGAAACTGCCCGACCTGATAACCCCCGGGGCCGATATCCCAGGGCTCTGCGATGAGCTTTACCTTCGAGAGGACCGGATCCTGGCGGCAGCTGTCGAGGAATCCTCCGCCCTGATCGAAGCCGTGAATCTCGCGGGCGAGAATCGTCGCAAGGTCGAAGCGAAAGCCGTCGACATGCATCTCCGTAACCCAGTAGCGCAGTGAGTCTGTCACCATCTGCAACACGCGAGGATGGGCGAGGTTCACCGTGTTGCCCGTGCCGGTGTCGTTGATGTAGTAACGCGGCTGATCGGG
>JBKJPI010000532.1:0-15438 GCA_046595235.1 Burkholderiales bacterium
CAGTGGGACGTCTCGGCGATCCGAAGATCGCAATGGCGGCCATCGACAGCGGCAAAGCTGATTTCGTGGCGCTGGGGCGGGCGCTCATCGCGGATCCGAACTGGGTTGCGAAAGCACGCATCGGCACGGCTGTTCGACGATGTATCGCATGCAACAAGTGTGTCGACGAGATGCGCGGCGGTGAAAAGCTGGGGTGTGTCGTGAACCCCGCTGCAGCGAGCGAGACCGAATATGCGAATGCGGACGGGCTTCCCCAGGGCCGGCGTATCTGCGTGATCGGCGCGGGACCGGCGGGCCTTACATACGCCGCGCTCGTCGCCGACGGCAACACCGTCACCGTATTCGACAAGGCCCGGCGCGGGGGAGGCGCGCTGCGTTACGCAGGCCTCGCGCCGCAGTTCCAGAACGTCGAAGCCAATCAGCAGGCGCTCGACGCGTACGTCGATGAGCTCGAGCGCGCGTGCCGGGAAAAGCATGTCGAATTTCGATTCGGGACTCAGATCTCAAATGTGCGGGACGTCACGCGTGATTTCGACCTCATCGTCATTGCGACCGGCGCACGCTACAGGATGGGTATGGGGCGGCTCGTCGCGAAAATGCTCGATTCGGGATGGGGAAAGTCGCAGCTCTCGCGACGTATCTTCGGCTCGCTCCGCGTCAGAAACTGGTTCTACTACCAAGCGCGGCGGAGCATCCGGCCGAAGCTCGGTAAACTCGATGCAAAAGACGTTGTGATCATCGGAGATGCGGCCACGCCCGGGAAAACCCGCGACGCGACCATTTCCGCATTCAAAGCCGCTTTATCAACAAGGTGAGCTCTACATGACAACGCAACCGCAGTCACCGGCACGCGCCCGCCCGCTGGAAGAAGTGAAATCCGAAACGATCCGACGCGCCGGCAAGCTGAATCCGCTCGACGGGATCAATCCTGAAGACGGCGTGACCGTCGCCAACGCACTCAAGAGCATTGATCGTGATGAGTGGGCGGGCGAATGGGCGAAGCTCGGCGCGAAAGCCGAAGGCGAAGCTGAAAAACTCGAGAAGAGCGGCGGGGACAAGAAGCAGATCCGCGATCTATACACCCTCGCCTTCAACTACTTCCGTATCGCCCGCTACCCGTGCCCGATCTCGGACGCCACTGAAACCGCTTATCAGAGCTCTCTTCGAAACTTCAGGAAGGCCGCGAAGTATTTCGACCCGGCGCTCGAGATCGTCGAAGTGCCGTTCGACGGCAGGAAGCTGATCGGTTACCTGCAGATCCCGCGCGGAGTGAAGAAACCTCCTGTGATCATGTCGTGGGGCGGCGTCGATGGCTGGAAAGAAGATCGTACGAAGGTACACCCGCTGATGCACGAAGCAGGCTTTGCCGGGTTCGCGATCGACATGCCCGGAACGGGCGAGAACCCTATCAAGTACACCGACCCAAAAGCCGACGGCGCGTTCGCGGCAATGATCGATTACCTCCTCACGCGCGACGACATCGACGCGACGCGGTTGGGTGTGTGGGGCGGGAGTTTCGGCGCCTATTGGGCCGCAAAGCTCGCGCACACCGAAGCGAAGCGCATCAAAGGCGCCGTCTTCCACGGCGGCAACGCGCATTACGGATTTCAGCCGGACTGGATGAAGCCGGCGCTTACCGAGCGCGCGACGGCCGCGATCTTCGGACCGATCGGTCTATATCAGTCACGCAGCCGCGCAATGGGCGTCACGAGCCTCGAGCAATTCCTCGAAGTCGCACCGAAGCTTTCGTTGATGGCCCAGGGCCTTCTCGACAAGCCGTCCGCACCCCTGCTCTGCGTCAACGGCAAACTCGACGATCAGGCACCCATCGAAGACATCTACCTCCTGATGGAGCACGGCAGTCCGAAAGAAGCGCGCATCTATCCGAAGGGCGTGCACATGGGACGCGGCGGCGGCACCACGGACGAGGAGATCTGGCACCTCATCGTGGGCTGGCTGAAGAAACGGGTGGCGTGAGGCGATCGGAAACGCTGTTTGGCGTTAGCGCGAACACTATCCTCGTCGTGTGGAACGCTACTGGCGGCCGTCTCTGGTTATGGATTAGAGCCGGGAAATGAACTCGTCTTCGACTTCACCGTGTTCGCAAACACCTAACCCGTTTAAGCACGACCACAAAAGGAGAGCGCAATGACACTTCCGAGATCATCCGCGGCGATCGCTTTCATCTGTTTGCTTATCTTGATGAGCGGAGTACGAGCTGCCGAGCTCACGGTCCTATCCGCCAACGGCATGCAGACCGTCATGGAGGACCTGGGGCCGAAGTTCGAGCGTGCGACAGGACATAAGCTCACCATTACTTTTGATACCGGTGGCTCGACCATAAAACGGGCGCGCAGCGAAGCGGCGGATGTCGTGATCGCTATTCGCGAAGGTGTCGCTGCTTTGGCGAAAGACGGCAGGGCGGCGGCCGAAACGTTGACGGACATGGCAAGCACCGGCATAAGCGTCGCCGTTCGCACAGGCGCGCCGAAGCCCGATATTGCATCGCCCGAAGCATTGAAACGCACCTTGCTCTCCGTAAAGTCGATCACCTACCTGAATCCTGCGGATGGAGGTGCCAGCGGTATTCATTTCGCGAAAGTGCTGGACCGCTTGGAAGTCTCAGGCGAGATGAAACCGAAGACGATCTATGCCCCGAAAGCTCCAGCCGTCGGAGCTATGGTCGCAAACGGCGAGGCCGAGCTTGGCATCCTTCAGTATCAGCTGCTTTATGGCGTACCCGGCATCGAGATTATAGGCCCCCTGCCCGGTGATCTTCAGAGCACGACAGTGTTCTCAGTCGCGCTCATTGCGAGCTCCAAGAAGGCCGATGCAGCGAAGGATCTGATCAGATTTTTGCGCACGGCTGAAGCCGCGGCGGTGATCAAAGCCAAAGGAATGGATCCCGTATCGCGATAATCGAACGTCGCCTAACTGCAGTATATGGGCGCCCTCCGAAAAGCCAGAGGCCGATCGATGGTGGTGCAAGGGGGTGAGCCTGCATGGCGAAGCTCATGCGGCCGATCTTTTTCTGGGGTCTTGGCGCAGGCTCGCCGTAGGTTGGCTGTCGCGCAGCGTTGCACAGCAGATACGGGCGAGCTTGTTGGCGACGGCGCAGGCCGCCTTGTTGTGAATCGCAAATGACGCCGAACCGTGCGTTGCAGCGCACGGCGACAACCGGGCGCCGCTGAAACATCACGATTAGGTCTCGCAAGGTAGCGCTCGCTTGGAAATTTCGCGCCAAGCATTCGTAGCCCGGTTGGCGGCAGGTGTGAGGGGCTGCCTGTCATGGTGTCGGTGTGCATGCGGTGTCGCGCCCGCCGCTCAATGAATCGGTTGTCAGACCTCCCGTTGCGCCCGTGAAACGATCAGGAGTACTCTGGAACAATGGACCAGCCAGTCATCTCCTGGTCCACGATAAACCTCGGGTGGCTTGCGGTTTCCTTTGCAGCGGCTGCGGTTGGTGGTTTCGCGTCCGCAGACGCCGGAGCCTTCTATCAGCAACTCACGCGCCCTACATGGGCTCCGCCGTCGTGGCTGTTCGCTCCAGCCTGGACCCTGCTCTACCTCCTCATGGGGGTCGCCGCGTGGCTCGTCTGGCGAGAGCGAGGCTTTCGCCATGCACGAATCACGCTCTCCCTCTTCCTGATCCAGCTGGCCGTCAACGCGCTGTGGACATGGCTATTCTTCGTCTGGCACCTGGGCGCGTTGGCGTTCGTTGAGATTCTCATTCTCTGGATGCTTATTCTCTGCACGCTCGTTGCATTCTGGCGCGTGCGTTCCATCGCTGGAGCCCTGCTGATTCCCTATCTGGCTTGGGTGACTTTTGCGGCAGCGCTTACCTATTCAGTTTGGCAAGGCAATCCCGCGATGCTCGTATAACCCCTTGCTGACGGTATTTTGCGATGGCGCTCGTTTCCGCTGTGACGCTTCACGAGTTACAGTCCTTTTCATGGGCACACCCCGCGATCATGAGCAATCCATTCGGCCACGGCTTCTGCGCATTGCAGTTCCTGGGGAACGGTTACGATGACGTTTCGTAATATGCGAATGCATCGCCATCCCGTAGCCCGTCTAGCGTGGTGCCTTTCTGGGGCAGGTGCTGGAATTTCCCTGGCACTGTGGCTCGCCGGTCCTCCGCATTCGACCTTCGTCCTCGCTTCCTTGGGAGGCAGTTGCATATTTCTCTTTGGGCTCACGCGTGCTCTCGCTCGGGTTCATGTTGGCTACCCGGACGGTTCATCCACCGGCCGGTGCGAACCCGGTACTCATGGTTTACGTACAGGCTTCCTGGTCGGCGCTACTGAATCCTGTGCTTTTGGGTGTGGGCTGCCTGTTTCTGGTTGCGGTGGTGTGGAGCAGGCTGTATCCGAAACTGGTTCATTATCCGGTGTCACTGTGGGAGCCATCGCCGCCGTCGTTGAACTGGGGCGGTTGGAGTCAACCCGAGTGACGCCTGAAGGGAGCGCTCTACGGATTGGGGCCGGTTGTCGTGGCGATCTTGTAGCCGTATATCGCAGGCGAGGCGACCCACTATAGTTCGAGCGGACGTGCCACGAGAGCGCGCCGCTCAACATCTCGCTGAGCCCACGTACGCACACTCCATTCCACGAGGCGCTGCACGTCACCCGCAGGACAAGGAGGCGCCGCAATGACAGATTCGAAATTCCCGGTGGCCGTCGTGGCCGCTGACGCCGCGCGGCGAATCAAACCGTCGAATTACCCCGAGGTGTGATCGCGGCCCACTCCAGACCCGGCTGTCATAGCGCACAGAAGAGGTTAAACCGACCCATGCACATTCGCGAATCCACCCCAGAGGACGCCGCCGCCTTTCTCGACGTGTTCGAAAGAATCAACTCAGAAACGGCGTTCATGCTCCTCGAGGCGGGTGAGTTACAGGTGTCTGTCGAAGCGCAGGCGCGGCAAATCGAGCAGGCCGCCGCATCGGGCTCGGGCGTTACGATGCTATCGGAGATCGAAGGGCGACTCGTCGGCTTTGCGTTCGGGCGCCGCTCTCCCGGTCGACGTCAGGCTCATTGCCTTTACATGGGCATCGGGGTGCTCCAGGCATACATCGGTCGCGGCATCGGCCGTCAGTTGATGATGGCGACCGAACAATGGGCTGGCGCTCACGCGTTTCACCGGCTCGAGCTCATGGTCAATGTCCGCAATGATCGTGCTATAGCGCTTTACGAGAGCCTGGGCTTCGAGCGCGAGGGCGTCAGGCGGCATGGGTTCAGGATCGCTGGCGAATTCGTCGACCTGTTTTACATGTCCAAGCTGCTTGGGGACGATCAAGCGGCTTAAAGCTCGGCGATTATTGTGCTTTGCGCGCCCGATGTAGCGGAGCTAAGCGGCGCGACCTGTCCGCTTTGGGAAAATGACTTTGAAATCACTTCGGCGGAAACAACCCGACAGAGCCCCCTGCATAACCGACGACAGTAGTGAGCAGCAGGCTCGCCAGCGCGACGATTGCCGCGCACTCTGCCGCTTCCTGCAACGGCACCTTCACGATGCGGTGCAGACCGAGATAAAAGACGTATAGCGTATGCATCAGCGCAATGAGGAGCACGATGATCAGGGCGGGGACTTGATCCAGGGGCGCGACGAAGACGAATCCCGCAACCCATATCGGCGTGCCGGCGTAGACCACCAGACGCAACGCCGCGCGAAAATCCCGTGGTGCCCGGTACACTGGCGTCATGAGATAAACGACGCACGCAGTGATGACGGCCCCCAGCAGTGACGCGACAACACCCGCAAATATCGACTGAATTCCGAGCAGCAAGACGCCGCCACGGTCGGCCGACGCACCACCACCGCGCAGCAACATGCCACACGCACCCGCGACCGGTCCGATCAGCGCCATCGGCACGAGATAGCCAAAGAGTATCCGGCTCACGGACTGTCGTTCACGCTCGATCGAGACCCACTCGCTGTCGGGGCTCAGGATGATGTTCTTAACGCGTGCGGTAAGGGCTGGCATGCGCCACTCTAGCACCGCATCAGGAGTAAGGCCTCCGCCTCTGCCTCGATGTTTCACCGCGCGTGTGGCGCGCAAATGAAAAGCGCTCTGGAATTACACGAATCCCGCATCGACGACATCACCTTCTCCCAAGGTGTCGCGACCGTGCATTTCTCGCACGCCTATATTTACAAATCGACGGGAACGCCCGGGCAGGACCCCGGAACCGGGTGGAGCCAGGAGGCGTTGCTGGTCCTGTCCGGAGTTGTTGCGTGTGGACCTTTGCCGACTCTTCCTAATATGATCTCTGACGGATTTCTGGAGGTCGGTGACATCAGGCACACGGCGCTGCCCCTCCCATTCAAGCGCAAAGTGGAGGCCAGACTGAACGTGGTTTTCACTGACGGGACGCAGCTGGAGATCCTGGGCACGCGCCCTACGGTCGAGCTGTTGGGACGAGCTATCTATCTCGAAGATATTGAGTGAAACTGGCGCGATAGCGCGCCGCTGCGCTAACCAATAAGGGGGGACACCATGCTTGCGAAACTATCGGCGGAGTTTCTGGGTACTTTCTGGCTGGTTCTGGGCGGCTGTGGCAGCGCTGTGATTGCGGCCGCGTTTCCGGGTGTGGGCATCGGATTGCTCGGCGTTTCGCTCGCGTTCGGCCTCACCGTATTGACGGGCGCATACGCGCTCGGCCCCATATCAGGCGGCCACTTCAACCCAGCGGTGTCCGTTGGGCTTTGGGCCGGAGGGCGATTCCCCGCATCAGATGTCCTGCCTTATATCCTCGCGCAAGTCGGCGGCGCAGTGCTCGGCGCGGGCGTGCTGTACCTCATTGCCAGCGGGAAAGCGGACTTCAGTTTAGCCGGGGGGTTCGCGTCGAATGGCTACGGCGAACACTCGCCGGGCAAATATTCGATGGTTGCTGCGGTGGTCACCGAGCTCGTGATGACCTTCATGTTCCTGATCGTGATCCTCGGTACCACCCATCAACGGGCCCCCGTCGGTTTCGCCGGGCTCGCGATCGGGCTCGCCCTCACGCTCATACATCTCATCAGTATCCCGGTGACGAACACTTCGGTGAATCCGGCAAGAAGCACCGGGCCTGCGCTCTTCGTGGGCGGGTGGGCGCTGCAACAGCTGTGGCTTTTCTGGATTGCCCCGGCGGTGGGCGCTCTCATCGCCGGTTTTACTTACAGGGCATTGTTTGAGGGTGACCACACCGAGCCGCCGATCACCGGTCGTGTCACGCCTTAAAGTCGTCTGACTGGAAAGGGGCGCGGGCCTTGAGCCCGACGCCCGGTGGAGGGTACGGATGGAGCTCGGTTTAAAAGGTAAATACGCACTCGTCACCGGCGGCTCGCGCGGTATCGGTTACGGCGTCGCGCAAGTGCTCGCCGCTGAAGGCTGCAACCTTCATCTCGCGTCGCGAAGCGCGGAATCGCTGGAAGCTGCACGCAAGCGGCTGCAGGCGCGTCACAAGGTCGAGGTAACGACGCACGCGTACGATCTATCGGACAGCGCAAACGTCGTGTCACTGGCGCGCGAGTGCAAAGGCATCGACATTCTCGTCAACAATGCGGGCTCCATCCCGCAGGGCGGCATCGAGCTCGACGATGAAACGTGGCGCGATGGATGGGATTTGAAAGTGTTCGGGTTCATCAACCTCACGCGCGAGGTCTATCGTGAGATGTGTGTCGCGAAGCGCGGCGTCATCGTCAACGTGCTCGGCAACGCCGGCGAGCGGCCGCTGCCGAATTACGTGGCGGGCAGCATGGCGAATTCAGCGTTGATGACAATGACGCGGGTGATGGGTGCCGAGAGCATCCGGCACGGTGTGCGCATCGTCGCGGTGAGCCCCGGCTACATCGAGACCGATCGCCAGATCGTGCGCTGGAAAGCACGTGCGAAGGATCAATTGAACGACGAGAATCGCTGGCGCGAGCTTACCGCGATTTTTCCGCTGGGCCGGCTGGGCTCCGTGGACGAAGTCGCGAACACCGTGGTATTCCTCGCATCGGATCGCTCGAGCTATACGAGCGGCGCGATCGTCACGATCGACGGCGGCTTCAGTCAGCGCGCTGCGCAGGTCAAGGAATGGTGAGGCATGTTTCCCCTCACCCTGCGCTCTCCCCGTACGGGGGTGAGCGTGTAGGTATTCAGGAGTTTCGATGAGCACGTTCAGAAACTACGAACCGAAAGGCGTCATTCCGGCGGCCCTGCTGCCTTTTCATCCCGATTTCAGTATCGATGAACCGTCGTTCCGCAAACATCTGCGTGATGTCGCGGCGGTGCGCGGTCTGTCGGGGCTCACGATCAACGCGCACTCCACCGAAGTCGCATCGTGCACGTTCGACGAGCAGCAGCGCGTTCACGCGATCACGATGGACGAAGTCGGCGACAAGATTCCGATCGTGCACGGCGTGTATGCTGACGGCAGCCTTGAGGCGGCGCGTATCGCGCGCATGGCGCAGGAAGGCGGCGCTTCGTGCCTGCTCGTTTTTCCACCCAATCCGTTGAGCCTCGGTGCCTCGTCGCGGCCGGAAATGGTCATCACGCACTACAAGCACATCGCTGACGCGTCGGACCTGCCGATCATCTGTTTTCAGTATCCACTCTCGGGCGGGCTCGGCTATCCGGTCGAGACCCTTATGAAGCTGATAGAAGCGGTGCCGACGGTGCGGGCGATCAAGGACTGGTCGAACAACGTCGTGCAGCACGAGCGCCAGATCCGTCTCCTCCAGGGCCTGCCCACGCCGGTCAACGTGCTCTCGACGCACAGCGCGTGGCTTTTCGGCTCGCTGGTTCTGGGCTGTAACGGTCTACTCTCGGGCTCGGGCAGCGTCATCGCGGATCTTCAGTTCGCGCTCTTCCAGGCCGTCAAGGCGAACGATGTCGTGCGCGCCCGTCACCTGAACGAGCGCATTTATCCGGTCGCACAGGCGTTCTATGCCGACCCTTTCGTCGACATGCACAATCGCATGAAGGAAGCCCTGGTGCTCCTCGGCCGCATTCCGTGCGCCGCAGTGCGCCCGCCGCTCGTCAAGATATCCGATGCGGAAATTGCGCGTATACGGCGGGCCCTCGACGCTGCCAACGTGCGGCGCGAAGGCGCGCTTCCGCACGCCGCCTGAAACTCGCTTTCACCACAGAGAGGAACAATTGATGCCCTACGCAAACTCCGATGGCGTGCGCCTGTACTATGAAGAAGTGGGTAAAGGCACGCCGATCGTTTTCGTGCACGAGTTCGCCGACGATCTGCACAGCTGGGAGGCGCAGGTGCGCTTCTTCAGCCGGCGATACCGCTGCATCGCGTTCAATGCGCGCGGCTATCCGCCGTCTGACGTACCGAAAAGCTTTAAACAGTACTCGCAGGCGCTTGCAGCGGACGATATCGCCGCAGTCATGCGTCATCTCAAACTGCGAAAAGCGCACATCATCGGCTGCTCGATGGGGGGATACGCGACCGTGCACTTCGGGCTTCGCTACGCGAAGTTAGCCACATCGCTCACGGCCATTGGCGTCGGCTACGGCTCCGATACCGACAAGCGCAAGCAATTTCTGGCCGATACCGAAGTCATGGCACGGCGGTTCACAGAGCTCGGCACGCCGGAGGCGATCCGGCCCTACCAGATCGGACCCGCACGCATCCAGTTTCAGAACAAGGACCCGCTCGGCTTCGCGAAATTCTGCGCAGAATTCGCAAAACACTCGGCGCTGGGCTCAGCGAATACGCTGCGCGGCGTGCAGGCCCGGCGCCCGACGATACAGAGTCTCGAGCGCGGTCTTGCAAAGATGAAAGTGCCGCTGCACATGGTAAGCGGTGACGAGGATAACAACTGCCTCGAGCCGAGCGTCTTCATCAAACGCGTGTGTCCTTCGGCATGTCTCACGGTGGTGCCAAATACCGGGCACGCTGTGAATCTCGAGGAGCCGGATCTTTTCAACCGCCTTACCGCGGAATTTCTCGCGCAGGTCGAATCGGGCCGCTGGCGTGCGCGCGACCCGCGCTCGCTCAATAAATCGACCATGGCGAAAAAGTAAGGCGCGTTAACTCACGCGCCCGTTGTTCCGGCCCTTACTTGCGTTTCTGCTTGTCGTGCTTCTCGCGATAAATTTTCTTGCTCTGACGGTCCTGCGCATGCTCGATGCGGTGGCGCTCTTTCGCCGTTACCTGGCCGTCCGCCGCGGCCTTGTCTTCCATGCGCTGTACGCGGCGCTGGCCTTTCTCGAGGCGCGCCGCTTCCTTCTGATTGAGCGCTCCGGATGCGACACCCTCATCGATGCGCTTCTGCTGCTGCGCCTGGCGCTGGTCGATACGCGGCGTCGAGGTGGTGCCGGACTGCGCCAGGGCGATACCCGGCAGCACGGTCAGTACGACGGCGATTGCAGTCAGTTTGAGGCTGTTCATTGTGATCCCCCCTGGGTGAGTTGGGATAAGTCCCAGCGCATCCTAACGCGCTGCCTCGGCTGAAAGCATACGGAGCTGAAACCACGCGCGATGCGAGGTTCGACCCCGTGTGACAAACCTCACGAACACGGGGCTACCACGTCGCCTGCAGCACCTCGGCAAGGCGCTCCCGCTCGCGGACGAACTCGCGCCTGGGGTCTGCATTGAAGTTCTTGAGCGATCTTTCCAGGATGGCGGATAAGCCCTCGCGCGGAATTCCCAGTGCAGAAAGCTGCGTCGGCATCCCGATGGACGCGAACACCCGCTCGAGCGCGGATGCCGCGCGGTGCGGGGCCTCGTCTACGGAATCGCCATCACGCCACGCATCAAGCGCTTTGGCGATTCCGCACATCGCCTGCGGGTCGCGAGCGCCCAACGCTCGCATGACCCCGGGGGTCAGGGCGGCGTTCGCCTCGCCCTGGCTGACGTGTGGATACTGGTTGAAAAGTGCAGCTGCGAACGCGTAGATCACCCGGCCAACCCAGTGGCGTTCCATGAGCGCGCCGCCATCGTCGGCATCGCGGTTCTGCAGGAAGGCCGCGGCGCAGAGCTCGATGCGTGGGGATGCATCCGTGGGATCATCGAGCCGCGGGAGCGCGCCTTGCGCAAGGCGCAGAGCCTGCAGGCGATCGCCTTCGACCAGCGGCGACATGCTCGCCGAGCCCATGTTCATTGCCGCGCGCCAGAAGATAGAAGTGCCGGTCGTGCGCGCGAGTGATTGCGGGGCGGTGAGAAGTGCTTCGCTGTCCCAGAAAACAGCCACTGGCCGCGTCTTTGGATCGAAGAATTCCATGCGGTGATCGAGATGCTCGCCTTTCACAGCGGAGCCCGCGCGATTCTGCGTAGAGGTGCCGGCGGTCAGGACGTTGATGATCGGCAGCTTCGGCGCGAGCAGCTTCGGGCTGATGGCCGGGCCGCTCTCGGGATACTGCGTGATGAGCGCTTCGACCGGCCCCTTTTCGGCAAGCAGGATCGCAACGACGCGTGTCGCCTGAATGACGCTGCCGGCGCCGACGCCGATCAGAAGGTCGGCGTCCGCCGCGCGCGCCGCGTCGCGTGCAGCAGTAACCGCGGCGAGCGGAGACTCCTTGGCCATCTCATCGAAAACGCCGGCCAGTGAGTCGCCGAGGATGCCGCGGATGCGGCTGACGAGATTCGTTTTCCGCGATACCGTGCGTCCGCAGACGATGAATGCGCGCCTTGCGCCGCGGCGCTTGAGCTCGGCGGGCAGGTTATCGAGCGCGTCTTTTCCGCTGTACACGCGGATGGGATAGCCAACTGCGCGAAAATCATCGCGATAAGTCATTCTGCCCCTCACCTATCCCTCTCCCCGCGTACGGGGCGAGGGGACCTTGCTCAAGATACCGCTCAATAATCCGGCGAGAGCAGGTTTGCCCATCAACCGCGTTTGTGCAGGAAGCGCTCGTAGGTTTGCAGCGCATGAAGTGCCTGCCCGGCGTTCGACATCTCGTCGTAGACGGGAACGCCGAGCGCGACTGCGCGCTCACGGAACTCACGCTTGCGCGCTTCGAGCGGTGGGTCGCCATCCGAGCGCAGCACAAGGACGAAATGCGATTGCCCCGGGTAATGCTCCTGCACCCGCAGCGCCGCTTTAACGAGATTGTCGAGCACCTCCGGTTTCGTCCGCCCGACGAACGCCGACAGGTTGAGGTGCATCACCAGCGCATCGGGTTTGCCGCTCGCGTAGATGATGTCGAAAATCTTTTCTGCGACGCGGCCCTCTTCCTGCTGCAGCGTACCGACCGGGCAATCGACGGGGTTCGTAATGCTTGTCCCGGGTGGAAGGCCCAGGGCGGCCAGTGGCGCAATCGTGTCTGCATTGAACGGCGTCACCTCGAGGCCGAGTCGCGCAAAGAAGTCGGTCGCGAGCACGCTCGTGCCGCCGCCGTTGCCGAAAAGCACCACGCGCTTCGTCGGATGTTTCGGCTGTGGCGTCAGCGCCTGAAAAACGAGCAGCGTATCCATGAACTGGTCGAGCGTCTCGACCAGCACACAGCCTGTTTGCCGCGCAAGCGCGACCCACACGCGATCATCACCTGCGAGTGAGCCGGTGTGCGACGCCGCCGCCGCTACGCCGAGCTGGGTGCGACCGCCTTTGAGGATCACCACGGGCTTCGCGCCGCGTGCATCACGCAGTATTTCAAAGAGGCGCCGCCCGTCCTTCGCAGTCTCCACATACATGCCGATGACACGGGTCTGCGCGTCCGCGAAATAGAACTCGAGCAGGTCGCTCGGCGTTACGTCGGCGCAATTACCGACGGTGATGAGGCCCGAGAAACCGACGCCTTTCGCGAGTCCGCGGCGAACGATATCGGTGCCGAGCCCGCCGCTCTGCGAGACGACGCCGACCGTGCCGACGTCCCTGGAGCCGATTTCGGCGAAGGTGACCTTCCCGCGCGGCGTGTAGATGCCGAGGCAGTTCGGGCCGATCAGGCGTGCGCCGCCCGCCCGTGCCGCTGCAGCGAGTTGAGCCTCGAGCTGACGGCCTTCTTCGACTTCACCAAAACCGCTCGAGATGACCTGCGCGAAGCGCAGCCGCCCTTTGGCCGCGGCGAGGATCGGTGGGATTTGCGCCGCCGCGATCGCGATATACGCGTAATCGACGGTCTCGGGCGTGTCCGCAAGACTTTTGTAAGCCGGCAGTCCATCGATCTGCTCGGCACTCGGGTGGATCGGGTATATCGCGCCGGTGAAGCCGAACTCGCGAATCCTCCGGATGAACACATTCGGGAGCGCGGTCCCTTTCGTCGAAGCGCCGATCACCGCGACTGTCTTCGGCTCGAAGAGCGGCGTGAATTGTTGAAGCACGTCTCGATTCATTTCTGCACCAGGATGAATCGTGCGTCCGCGGCTACAGCGCCTGCTTCGGAGACGATGAGCGGATTGACGTCCGCTTCCTGGATATCAGCCGCGTGCTGCATCAGGAGCCCGTTGTCCCCGCCGATTTTGAGCAGAACGCCGAGAATCGCTTCGCGCGATACGGCGTTGCGGCCGCGTGCGCCGCTGAGAAGCGCAGCGCCTTTCAGCTCGTCGATCATTTCTTCCGCATCGAGCCGCGTAATGGGACAGATGCGGAAAGAAACGTCGCCGAGCACCTCGACAAAAATGCCGCCGAGCCCGCACATCACGAGTGGCCCGAACTGCGGGTCCAGCAGGCCGCCGATGACCATCTCCTGTCCCGGTGGCGCCATCTCTTCGATGAGCCACCCTTCGACACGGGCTGTTTTTATCTTCGGCAGCGCCGCCATCGTCGTGATCGCGTCGCGAACCTCCTCTGACGAGCGCAGATTTACTTTTACGCCGCCCGCATCGCTTTTGTGCAGGATCTCGGGCGAGACGACTTTGACAACGACAGGAAGCTTCAGTGTCTTCAGCGCATCGGCTACGCCTTCGATATCTTTGACGATGATCGTTTTCGGGACGTCGATGCCGTAATGCGCCAGCAGCGCTTTGCCCGCGCCTTCGTCGAGCGCGCTTCGATTTTCGCTTCGGGCGTGCGATATGAGATCGGAAGGCGTCATTGTTTCTTCTTCGCAAGAACTTCTGGAATCAGGCCGGTGTGGACGCGTCCTGCACGAAACGGTTCAGACTTCAACACCGCCAGCACCGCCGGGATATTGTTCTTGAGACCCTGGATCTCGAACGCCTCGAGCGCCGTAATCAGTTTGTCGATCGCAGCCGCGCGTGTTTCGGCATGCGCGATGACTTTCGCGATCATGGGGTCGTAATGCGGCGTTACATCGCGGCCTTCAGCGAACCCCGTTTCGACGCGCACACCCGCATCCACGGGCGGGCGGAAGACGGTGAGTTTGCCGGGTGAGGGATAGAAATTCTTTGGGTCCTCCGCATAGACGCGCGCCTGTATCGCGTGGCCGCGCAGCTCGACCTTCGCGGAAATGATGTCGCCGAGCTTCTCCCCCGCCGCGGCGCGTATCTGCGCCTGCACCAGATCGATGCCCGTTACTTCTTCCGTGACGCCGTGCTCGACCTGTAGCCGGGTGTTCATTTCGAGAAAGTTGAAAGCGCCGTCAGCGCCCATCAGCATCTCGACTGTGCCGATGTTGTCGTAACCCATTTCGCGCATGATGCGCGCGACGTTATCGGCAACGCCTTCGACGACAGCACGTTCGATGCCGGGCGCCGGGGCCTCTTCGATGACCTTCTGATTGCGACGTTGCGTCGAGCAATCGCGCTCGAAAAGATGGATCGCGTGCCCGTGCCGGTCGCCGAGCACCTGGAACTCGACGTGGCGCGGTTTTTCGATCAGGCGCTCGAGATAGACCTCGGCATTTCCGAAGCCGCGGCTCGCCATTGAGCGCGAGCGCTCGACCGCTGCGAGAAGCTGAGATTCATCCTGTGCTGCCAGCATGCCGATGCCGCCGCCACCGCCTGCGGGTTTGACCAGCACGGGAAAGCCGATCATGCGCGCCGCAGCGAGTATCGCTTCGGGCTCGGCCGGAAGCACCTGAGAGCCGGTCGACATCGGCATCCCGTAGCGCGCGGCGAGCTCGCGCGCCCGGGTCTTGTGCCCCATCGCATCGATCCACTTCGGCGAAGGGCCGATGAACTGCGCACCGCTGTCACTGACGCGCTGTGCGAACTCCGCGTTTTCGGAAAGAAAGCCGTAGCCGGGATGCACGCCGTCGGCGCCCGACTTCCTGACGACTTCGAGAATGATGTCCTGTTGAAGATAACTTTCGCGCGCAGGTGCGGGGCCGATTGCATAACTCTCGCCCGCCATTGCGAGGTATGGCGCACCCGCGTCGGCTTCGGAGTAAACGGCAACCGAAGCGATGCCCATCTCATCCAGGGCGCGGAGCACGCGGGCGGCTACGGCACCACGATTTGCTACGAGGACTTTGTTGAACATCGCTCCCCTCACCCTACCCTCTCCCCGTGACGGGGCGAGGGTTAATAACTTGTTGGCCAGGTACGCATGAGATGCTGGCCTACGCCTCGCGTCATTCGAAGCCTGTAGACATCGAGCATCCTGATGAGG